>DASSTJ010000197.1:0-20602 GCA_035707965.1 Actinomycetales bacterium | reverse complement strand
ATGACCCATGTCCTGTCTGCTGTCGCCTGGCCGTACGCCAACGGCCCGCGCCACATCGGCCACGTGGCCGGTTTCGGCGTGCCCTCCGACGTGTTCAGCAGGTACATGCGCATGGCGGGGCACGACGTGCTCATGGTGAGCGGCACGGACGAGCACGGCACGCCCATCCTGGTGCAGGCGGACGCCGAGGGCGTGACCGCACGCGAGCTGGCCGACCGCTACAACCGTGTCATCGTCGAGGACCTTGCGGCGCTGGGCCTCTCCTACGACCTGTTCACCCGCACCAGCACGCGCAACCACCACGCCGTGGCGCAGCACCTGTTCGAGGTGGTGCGCCGCAACGGGTACCTGGTCGAGCGGACGACGAAGGGCGCGATCTCGCCGTCGACGGGCCGTACCCTGCCGGACCGCTTCATCGAGGGCACGTGCCCGATCTGCGGGTTCGACAGCGCACGTGGCGACCAGTGCGACAACTGCGGCAACCAGCTCGACCCGACCGACCTCATCAACCCGCGCAGCAAGATCAACGGCGAGACGCCCGAGTTCGTCGAGACGCAGCACTTCTTCCTCGACCTGCCGGAGCTCGCGGAGGCGCTGACGGAGTGGTTGCACGGCCGCGAGCGGACCGGCACGTGGCGGCCGAACGTCATCAAGTTCAGCCTGAACCTGCTCGACGACATCCGTCCGCGGGCGATGACGCGCGACCTCGACTGGGGCATCCTCGTGCCCGGCTGGGAGGACCAGCCGACGAAGCGGTTGTACGTGTGGTTCGACGCGGTCATCGGCTACCTCAGCGCGTCGATCGAGTGGGCACGACGCAGCGGTGACCCGGACGCCTGGCGCCGGTGGTGGAACGACCCTGAGGCGCTGTCGTACTACTTCATGGGCAAGGACAACATCACCTTCCACTCCCAGATCTGGCCGGCCGAGCTGCTTGCCTACAACGGCAAGGGCTCTCGCGGCGGCGAGCCCGGCGAGTACGGCACGCTGAACCTGCCGACCGAGGTGGTGAGCAGCGAGTTCCTCACCATGGAGGGCAAGCAGTTCTCGTCCAGCCGAGGCGTCGTCATCTACGTGCGTGATCTGCTCGAGCGCTACCAGGCCGACGCGCTGCGGTACTTCATCAGCGCCGCGGGACCGGAGAACCAGGACTCCGACTTCACGTGGACCGAGTTCGTGCGGCGCACGAACGACGAGCTCGTCGCCGGCTGGGGAAACCTGGTCAACCGCACCGCCAACCTCATCCACAAGAACTTCGGGCAGATCCCGGACGCCGGACACCTGACGGACGACGACCGCGCACTTCTCGAGGCGACGCGGACGGCGTTCGGCACGGTCGGGCCACTCATCGAGCGCCACCGCCAGAAGCAGGCGCTGTCCGAGGCCATGCACGTCGTCGGCGAGGCCAACAAGTACCTGTCGGACCAGGCGCCGTGGAAGCTCAAGGGGGAGGCCGACAAGCCCCGCATGGGCACGATCCTGCACGTGGCGGCCCAGGCGATCAGCGACCTGCGCACTGTGCTGTCGCCGTTCCTGCCCTTCAGCGCTCAGACGGTGCACGAGGTGATGGGTGGTACCGGCGTGGTGTCCCCGATGCCTCGCATCGACGAGGTGGACGACCTGGACGGCGGTCCTGCGTACCCGGTGCTCACGGGTGACTACAGCGCCTTCCCGCGCTGGGAGTCGGTGCCGGTCACCGTCGGCGCTCCGGTCGGCAAGCCGGTCCCGGTGTTCACCAAGCTCGACACCAGCGTCGTCGACGAGGAGCTGGATCGGCTGCGCGGCAAGGGAAGTGGCGAGTGAGCGACCGCGTGCAGCTTCCCCCGCCGCCGGAGCCACTGCCCGTCGAGGTCGTCGACAACCACTGCCACCTCGACATCCCCGGCTCGTCGCGCGACCTGAACGCGGACCCGATCGGCGACCTCGAGCTCAGCGAGCTGCTCGAGCGCGCCGCCTCGGTGGGCGTGCCGAGGGCGCTGCAGATCAGCTACGACCTCAAGAGCGCTCGCTGGACGACGCAGGTCGTCGACCAGCACCCGCAGCTGCTCGGGGGGGTCGCGCTGCACCCCAACGAGGCGCCGCGCCTGGCGGCGCAGGGCGGGTTCGAGGCGTTCGAGGCGGCGTTCGCCGAGATCGAGCAGCTGGCGCAGCACCCGCGCGTGCGCGTCGTCGGAGAGACAGGGCTGGACTACTTCCGCACCGAGCCTGAAGGACGTGAGGTGCAGCAGGAGTCGTTCCGCCGCCACATCGCCCTGGCGAAGCGCCTCGGTCTCGCGATGCAGATCCACGACCGGGATGCGCACGGCGACGTGCTGCGCATCCTCGAGGAGGAGGGCGCGCCGGACCGCACGGTCTTCCACTGCTTCAGTGGCGACGAGGCGATGGCCAGGGAGTGCGCCGAACGCGGCTACTACCTGTCGTTCGCGGGCACGGTGACGTTCAAGAACGCGCAGAACCTGCGCGACGCGTTGGCCGTCACACCGCTGGACCGCCTGCAGATCGAGACGGATGCGCCGTATCTCACACCGATGCCCTACCGCGGGCGGCCGAACGCCAGCTATCTCGTGCCGCTGACCGTCCGAGCCATGGCTGACGTGCTCGACATCGACGTCCAAACCCTGTGCGAGACAGTCGTTTCGACGTCCGAACGGCTCTACGGCCGGTGGTGAGCACTCAGCCGGCGACTGCGTGACGAGCGTGGCGACGGCACCAGGACCGACGACGTCTCGACACGTGTCCGCAACACGATATTTGGCCCAGTTTGCCCACGTCGCTACTGTGGGGGGCTGTTGGCCGGGGTCGGGGAAGACTTCGGACGACGCGTTGACGGGTGCTCTCGGCAGGGTGCGCCCGGATCGGCGTGGCCCTGGTGGGCCGCGACCGCCGGTACTCCACGGAGTGCTCCCGGCCGTGGTTCGCTTCTTGTGGGTGGCGTCGTGGTGCCAGTACGGTGCCTGCGCGGACGTCCGGCGACCGTGCCCGGACGGATCAAGGTCTGGAACTTCGTGCTCTCACGCCCTCTTCGTCTCGCCGCGCAGGCGCTCGCCATCACCGGTCTCGTGGCCGGCACGGCCGCCTTCGCCAGCTTCGACAAGACCGTCGACCTCACCGTCGACGGCAGGACCAGCACGGTGCACACCTTCGGCAGCACGGTGGCCGACGTCCTTTCTGACCAGGGCATCAAGGTCGGGGAGCACGACATCGTGTCGCCGTCCCCGGCCGACGAGGTGGACGACGGCGACGACGTGGTGGTCCGGTTCGGCCGTCAGCTGCACGTCAACACCGACGGCCAGCAACGCGACTACTGGACGACGGCACTGACCGTCGACGAGGCGATCGCGCAGCTGAACCTTCGTGCCGAGGGCGCACGGCTGTCGGTGTCCCGCTCGCAGACGCTGGGTCGCCAGGGCCTCAACCTCGAGCTCGCCACTCCGAAGGACATCACGCTCGTCGTGGGCGGCAAGAAGAGCACGCCGATCACCTACGCGCTGACCGTGGGCGACCTGCTGGCCGAGCGCAACCTCAGCCTCGGGTCCCTCGACTACCTGTCGGCACCGGCCGGGACCCCGCTGCGCGACGGCATGACGGTCCGGTTGGACCGGGTCGAGCAGCTCCGGGTCGCGAAGAGCGTCGACGTGGGCTTCTCGACCACCAAGAAGAAGACCAGCTCGCTGGACAAGGGGGAGACCAAGGTCGACCGCAAGGGCGCCGAAGGGCGCGCCCGCGTGATCTACCTGGTGACGGTCGTGAACGGTGAACCGATCGGCCAGGAGACCTTGCAGCGCGACGTCACACGCGACCCGGTGACCCAGGTGGTGCTCGTCGGCACCCGGGAGCCGGCGGCGACCACGACCAGCGCCAGCCTGCCGAGCGGCGGCGACGGGCTCAACTGGGCGGCTCTCGCGCAGTGCGAGTCCGGCGGCAACCCGCGTGCGGTCAACCCCGCCGGCTACTACGGCCTGTACCAGTTCTCGCTGTCGACCTGGCACTCCGTCGGTGGGTCCGGCAACCCGATCGACGCATCGCCGGCCGAGCAGCTCAAGCGCGCGAAGATCCTCTACGCCCGCGGCGGTGCGGGGCAGTGGGGCTGCGGCAGCCACCTCTTCGACTGACGCTCGGGCCGTCCAGTGATGCAGGGTGTCGCGCCTCGCCGGCGTGCCGCGCGAGACTGCATCACTCAGCCGCTCGCGCAGGAGGGCCGGTCGCCGCAGGTCTGCCAGACTGCACGGCGTGAGCGCTGACGGACTGCTGGGGGGAGCGGACGTCCGCACGCTGGCCGAGGCTCTCGACCTCACGCCCACCAAGCAGCGCGGGCAGAACTTCGTCACCGACGCCAACACGGTCCGGCGCATCGTGCGGACGGCGGACCTCGCCGGCGACGACGTGGTCGTCGAGGTCGGACCGGGCCTGGGGTCGCTCACCCTCGCCCTGCTCGACACCGTGCAGCGCGTCGTGGCGATCGAGATCGACCCCGTGCTCGCCGACGCGCTCCCCCGCACGGTGGCGTCCCGTCGTCCGGACCTCGCCGACCGCCTGCACGTCGTGCACGCCGATGCGCTGCAGGTGCACGGCGTTCCTGGACCGGAGCCGACCGCGCTGGTCGCCAACCTGCCCTACAACGTCGCCGTCCCCGTGCTGCTGCACCTGCTCGAGCGACTGCCCTCCCTCCGCCGCGTGCTGGTCATGGTGCAGGCCGAGGTGGCCGACCGGCTGGCGGCCGCGCCCGGTTCGAAGGCCTACGGCGTGCCGAGCGTCAAGGCCGGGTGGTACGGCGAGGTGAGCCGGGCGGGCGCGGTCGGCCGGTCGGTGTTCTGGCCGGTGCCGAACGTCGACAGCGGCTTGGTGCTGCTCGTCCGCCGTCCGGCGCCGCCGAGCCGCGCCGGTCGGCAGGCGGTCTTCGCCTGTGTCGACGCGGCGTTCGCCCAGCGGCGCAAGACCCTGCGGGCCGCCCTCAGCAGGTGGGCCGGCTCGCCTGCGGCGGCCGAGGAGCTGCTGCGAACCGCCGGCGTCGACCCGTCGGCGCGAGGCGAGCAGCTGGGAGTGAGTGAGTTCGTGTCGGTCGCCGACGCCAAGGCTGCGCGCGACGCCGCCGTGAGCGAGCACCTAGGCTCGGGGGCATGACCTCGGCCGCGGCGACTCCGGTCTGCGTGCGCGTGCCGGGCAAGATCAACCTCGACCTGACGGTCGGGCGACGCCGGGACGACGGCTACCACCCCCTGGCGACCGTGTTCCACGCCGTCTCGGTGTTCGACGAGGTCGTGGTGTCCGCCACCGGCAGCGGCGACCCGCTGGAGCTGGCCGTCGTGGGCGACAGAGCAGGGGTGCCGGACGACGGGACCAACCTGGCCGTACGCGCCGCCAGGCTGCTGCAGGAGCGCACCGGCGTCGACGCCGGTGCCAGGATCGAGCTGCACAAGCAGATCCCGGTGGCCGGTGGCATGGCGGGCGGGTCCGCCGACGCCGCCGGCGCCCTGGTGGCGTGCGACGCGGTCTGGGGCACGGGCATGTCGCGCGACGAGCTGCTCGTGCTGGCCGCCGAGCTGGGGTCGGACGTCTCGTTCGCGCTGGTGGGTGGCACGGCCCTCGGATCCGGCCGTGGCGAGCACCTGACTCCGGTGCTGGCGAGGGGCCACTACGAGTGGGTGCTCGCCGTGTCGGACGAGGGCCTCTCGACGGCCGACGTCTACGCCGAGTTCGACCGGCTGACCCGGGGCGGTCCGAACGACGCCCCAGGGCTCGCGGAGCCGCGCGTGGCGGACTCGATGATGCAGGCCCTGAGGCAGGGCGACAGCGAGGCCCTCGGCGCTGTCCTGCACAACGACCTCCAGCGCGCCGCCGTGTCGCTCCGCCCCCAGCTGAGCCAGGTGCTCGACGTCGGCATCGAGTACGGGGCGCTCGGTGGCCTGGTCAGCGGGTCCGGGCCTACCGTCGCGTTCCTGGCGAGCGACCACGAGCAGGCGCTCGACCTCTCGGTCGCGCTGACCGCCTCTGGCGTCTGCTCGCAGGTGCGCCGTGCCAGCGGCCCGGTGCCCGGGGCGCGCATCACCGAGCTCCCGCGGGTGCGCTGAGGCCATGGCCGTCCAGACCCTCGTCGGCATGGAGCGGGCCCGTCTCGCGCTGGGCACGCGGGTCCTGCTCGACGGCGTGTCCACCGGGGTCGCAGCGGGGGAGCGGGTCGGCGTCGTCGGCCGCAACGGCGGCGGCAAGTCCACGCTGCTGCGGGTGCTCGCCGGCGTGCAGCCGGTGGACGACGGCCGGGTCGTCCAGGTCGGCGGCCTCACCTTCGGGCTCCTGCACCAGGACGACACGCTCGACGAGTCGGCCAGCGTGCGCAGCAGCGTGGTGGGTGAGCGGGCCGAGCACGAGTGGGCGGGCGACGCCCGGGTCCGGGACGTCGTCTCCGGGCTCCTCGGCGGGCTCGATGCGCCGGACGTCGGTGGGCTCGACGCGCTGGTCGGCCGGCTCTCCGGTGGCGAGCGTCGTCGCGTCGCCCTGGCCCGTCTCCTGGTCGACGACCCGGACCTCCTGCTGCTCGACGAACCGACCAACCACCTGGACGTCGAAGGGGTCGCCTGGCTCGCGCGTCACCTGGCCGGTCGGCGTCCGACGTCCGCTCTCGTGGCCGTGACCCACGACCGGTGGTTCCTCGACGCCGTCGCCACCACCACCTGGGAGGTGCACGACGGCCAGATCGACGCCTACGACGGTGGTTACGCGGCGTACGTGCTCGCCCGTGCCGAGCGCGGTCGAGTCGCCGCCGTGACCCAGGAGCGACGGCAGAACCTGCTGCGCAAGGAGCTCGCGTGGCTGCGGCGCGGCCCGCCGGCTCGCACGAGCAAGCCGCGGTTCCGGATCGACGCCGCCAACGCGCTGATCGCTGACGAGCCGCCGGTGCGCGACGACGTGGCGCTCGTGCGCTTCGCCACGACGCGGCTGGGCAAGGACGTCATCGACGTCGAGGACGTGACGGTGCAGCTCGGCGACCGGCTGGTGCTCGACGACGTGACGTGGCTGCTCGGACCGGGCGACCGGGTGGGGCTCGTCGGGGTGAACGGGGCAGGCAAGTCGACGTTGCTGCGCGTGCTCTCGGGTGACCTCGTGCCCAGCTCTGGCCGGGTGAAGCGCGGCACGACCGTGCGGCTCGCGATGCTGACGCAGGAGGTGCGCGAGCTCGACCAGCTGGCGCACCGCCGCGTCGTCCAGGCGGTGTCCGACGTGCGCGAGACGACGCGCCTCGGCGACCGCGAGGTCACGGCGTCGCAGCTCGCGGAACGTCTGGGCTTCACCGGCTCGCGGCAGCAGACGCGCGTCGGCGACCTGTCGGGTGGGGAGCGCCGACGGCTGCAGCTGCTGCGCCTGCTCATGGACGAGCCCAACGTGCTGCTGCTCGACGAGCCCACCAACGACCTCGACGTCGACACGCTCACCGCGCTGGAGGACCTGCTCGACGGCTGGGCCGGCACGCTCGTCGTGGTCTCCCACGACCGCTACGCGCTCGAGCGCATGTGCAGCCGGTACCTCGCTCTGCTCGGCGATGGCGCGCTGCGCGACCTGCCCGGCGGGGTCGACGAGTACCTGGCGCTCCGCGAGGCCGACCTCGAGGCGGGCCGGGGCCCGACGGCTCAGGCATTCGCGGCGAGCTCCGCAGGCACCACGCCCGACGCGCCGGCACCGCCCGACGCGGCAGCGCAGCGCGCCGCGCGCAAGGAGATGGCGCGGGTCGAACGGCTGCTGAGCAGGCTCGCCGACACCGAGTCGAGGCTCCACGCCGAGATGGCGGCCAGAGCCACCGACCACGAGGCTGTCGTGGCGCTCGACGCCCAGCTGCGCGAGCTGCAGTCCCAGCGTGAGGAGGCCGAGGCGCACTGGCTCGAGGCGGCCGACGTCGTGGGCTGAGCCCGCAGGCGGTGACGCGCTCCGAGGGCGCGAGGTGCAGGTCGGGGGACGGTCGATAGGCTCCGGTGTCGTGGAGGGGTCGCGCGTAGCGCTGGAGTGGGGGGTCGCGGGGGCGCGCAGCCTCACCGACGGCACCGCGGACGACGTCATCGTCGTCATCGACGTCCTCTCCTTCTCGACGAGCGTGGTGCTGGCGTGCGAGCGCGGTGCGACGGTGTGGCCGCACCCCGGCGGCGAGGAGGCGCACGCGCTCGCACGTTCGCTGGAGGCGGTGCTCGCGGGGAGCCGGACCCACCGCGAGGGACCCTCGCTGTCGCCGTCCTCGATGCTCAGCCTGCCGGAGGGCACCCGGCTCGTGCTGCCGTCGCCGAACGGCTCGGCGATCACCCACGCGCTCCGCGGCACGCCGTGCACGGTCGTCGCCGGTTGCCTGCGCAACGCGGCTGCGGTGGCACGGTTCGTCCAGGGCTACCGCCGGGTGCTGCTGGTCCCGGGCGGTGAGCGCTGGAGCGACGGCTCGTTGCGGTTCGCCTACGAGGACCTCGTCGGCGCTGGCGCCGTGGCCTCGCGGCTGGTCGGGCTCGCCCTGTCCGCGGAGCTGACCCCGGAGGCCCAGGTCGCGCGGCTGGCCTTCGAGCACCTGCAGCCGCTCGACCGCACGCCGTCCGGCATCGAGCTTGTCGACCGTGACTTCGCCGGTGACGTCGAGCTCGCGTCGCAGGTCGACGCGTCGTCGACCGTGCCGGTGCTGCGCGACGGGCACTTCCAGGCAGCCTGAGCGGGCGCTATGAGTCGTTCAGTGATGCAGATTCGCCCGGACGCGCCGCGTGTTGCGCCCAATCTGCATCACTGAGCCGCGTCAGCGAGGCTCGAACGGCAGCACGAGCTGACGGAGGAGGTCCGACAGCCGGGCGTGCTCGTCGTCGCCCAGGTCCGCCAGCAGGTCGCGCTCGCGGGCCAGCAGACCCGCCAGGGCGTCGTCGACCCTGGACCGTCCGACGTCGGTCAGCCGCACGATCACCCCTCGGCGGTCCCGTGGGTCGGGCAGGCGCTCGACGAGCCCTCGCGCGGTCAGGCGGTCCACGCGGTTCGTCATGGTGCCGCTGGTGACGAGCGTCTGCGTGACGAGCTGGCCGGGAGAGAGCTCGTACGGCTCGCCGGCTCGACGCAGCGCGGACAGCACGTCGAACTCCCACCCTTCGAGGCCGATCTCCGAGAAGGCGGCTGCCCGCGCGCGGTCGAGGTGGCGCGCCAGGCGGGAGACGCGCGAGAGCACGTCCAGCGGGCCGACGTCGAGGTCCGGTCGTTCCCGTCGCCAGGCGGCGACGATGCGGTCGACCTCGTCCATGGGTGGGCTCGAGGACGCCGTCGCGGCCTCGGGGTGCACGGCGGACCTGCTGGCTGGCGGGGACGTCGCCGTCTCGGCGGCCGCGCTGCGTCGGGTCACGCCCACATCGTAGGGGCATCAAGCATCTTGACATCAAGACACTGGTCCCGATGCTGTTATCTTGACATCAAGACACATGGACGGCGGGAGGCGACATGCCGAGCTGGGACCCAGACGTGTACGCGGACTTCGCGGCCGAGCGGGCGAGACCGTTCACGGATCTCGTGGCGCGGATCGGCGCGGGAGGTGCCGGGAGTGACGGTGACGTCGTCCACGGCGTCGTCAGGCGAGTCGTCGATCTCGGGTGCGGCCCAGGTGACCAGACCGCCACGCTCGCTCGACGCTGGCCGGATGCCGAGGTCGTCGGTGTGGACTCGTCCGAGTCGATGATCGAGCGCGCGGAGCGGCAGGCCACCGGAGAGCTGCGCGGACGCCTGCGCTTCGAGCTGGCGGACGTCGTCGACTGGGTGCCCGACCAGCCGGTGGACGTCATCGTGACGAACGCGTTGCTGCAGTGGGTCCCCGGCCACCTCGCCCTTCTCCCTCGCCTCATGCAGAGCGTGGCGCCGGGCGGATGGTTCGCCATGCAGGTGCCCGGCAACTTCAGTGCGATCTCGCACCAGGCGATGCGCGACCTCACGCAGGACCGGCGCTTCTTCGACCGGTTGCAGGGAGTCCTGCGGGGCACGGAGAGCGTCGCACAGCCCTCGACCTACGCGTCCCTGCTGGCCGAGACGGGAGCGACCGTGGACGTCTGGGAGACGACGTACCTGCACGTGCTCGACCCGGAGGGGCGCTTCGGGGACGACGCCGTGCTCGCCTGGGTGAGCGGCACGGGCCTGCGGCCGGTCCTCGACGTGCTGGCCGACGACCCGCCGCTGCGGCAGGCGTTCCTGGACAGCTACTCGGCCGCGCTGCGCAAGGCGTACCCCCGCAAGCGGTGGGGCACCCTGCTGCCGTTCCGACGGGTCTTCGCGGTGGCGCACCGGCCGGTGGACGTCGTCCCTGGCCGTCGCACGTGGCAGGAGGGCGCATGAGCCAGCCGATCGTGGTCGGGCTGCACCACGTGCAGGTGTCGTGCCCGGCCGGCAGCGAGGACGACCTTCGCGCCTTCTACCTGGGGCTGCTCGGCATGACGGAGGTCCCGAAGCCGCCGGTACTGGCTGCCCGCGGCGGCGTGTGGTTCCGGTCCGGCGCGTGCGAGATCCACTGCGGGGTGGAGGAGGGCTTCGTGCCGGCCCGCAAGGCGCACCCTGGCGTCGCGGTCGCGGACGTCGACGAGCTGGCACGGCGATGCGCATCGGCGGGACTGCCCGTCACGTGGGACCACAGCAACCCGGGGGTGCGCCGTTTCCACACGCAGGACCCGGTGGGCAACCGCATCGAGCTGCAGCAGGTGCACGTCATCGCGCCATGACGAGTGAGCCCTCGGAGCGCGGAGCTCGATCGCCCGTGCGCGTACCGGCAGTCAGGGACCTCAGGGCTTCGGCTGGGAACGCAGCCGGGGCTTCGCCTCCAGACCCGCTAGCCCGTTCCACGCGAGGTTGACCAGGTGCGCGGCCACCTCCGTCTTCTTGGGCTTGCGCGAGTCCAGCCACCACTGGCCGGTGAGCGCCACCATGCCGACGAGCGCCTGCGCGTACATGGGTGCGGTCTTGGGGTCGAGCTTGCGTCGCTTGAACTCGGCTGCCAGCAGGTGCTCGACCTGCGACGCCACGTCGCTGATCAAGGACGCGAAACCGCCGGTGGCCTGGGCGACCGGCGAGTCGCGGACGAGGATCCGGAAGCCGTCCGGCGACGACTCGATGTAGTCGAGCAGGCCCAGCGCCGCCTGCTCGAGCAGCACCCGTGGGGACGCGTTCTGGGTGAGGGCGCCGGTGATGTCGTCGAGCAGCGCCTGGATCTCGCGGTCGACGACGACGGCGTACAGGCCTTCCTTGCCACCGAAGTGCTCGTAGACGACAGGTTTCGACACCTCGGCGTGCGCGGCGATCTCCTCGACGGAGGTGCCCTCGAAGCCCTTGTCCGAGAAGAGCTTGCGACCGACGTCGAGCAGCTGCTCGCGGCGCTGCTTGCCGGTCATGCGAGCGCGGGACGACCGACCGGGTGCGCGTGGACGCGCCGCCGTCGACGTGCGCCGGGCCGTCCGACCCAAGGCGTCGCCGCGCTCGTCGTCGAGCCGTCGCACGAAGCCGGCGGACTGGTTGCCGGCGCTGTCCGGGGGCTGCGGCGGTGCTGGGGTCACCGCACCATCATGCCGTCCGCTGGCAGACTGGGGACGCCGCACCTCGTTCCGACCCGGTGACGGTCCGCCCTGGTGTAACGGCAGCACGCAGGCCTTTGGAGCCTTGCGGTCCACGTTCGAATCGTGGGGGCGGAGCCCGCGGGGGCTCGCCGGCGCCCGGCCTCGACCAGTCGCCGGACCGGTCGTGGTCGAGCGACAGGTAGCATCCAGTCGTACCTCGGGTGACGGCACCGGCAGCTGTCCGCCCGATCCTCCCGGTCCCGCACGTCTGGAGCGCACCTGCGTGAGCGAGTCCCGCCCGGCCGCCGTCGTGGTCCTCGCCGCCGGTGAGGGCACCCGCATGAAGTCCGTCGTCCCCAAGGTGCTGCACCGCGTCGGGGGACGCACGCTGCTCGGGCACGCGCTCGCGGCGGCCCAAGGGCTGTCGCCGGAGCACCTCGTCGTGGTCGTCCGGCACGAGCGCGACCAGGTGGCCGCCCACGTCGCCGACGTCGCGCCCGCCGCGGTCGTCGCCGACCAGGACGACGTGAAGGGCACCGGCCGTGCCGTGCGCTGCGGTCTCGACGGTCTTGCCGCCGCCACGGGGCAGGCTGCCCCGACCGGCACGGTGCTGGTGACCTACGGCGACGTGCCGCTGCTCACGACCGAGACGCTCGCTCAGCTGGTGGCGCAGCACGAGATCCAGGGCAACGCCGTGACGCTGATGTCGGCCGTGCTCGACGACCCGACGGGCTACGGGCGGGTCATCCGCCGGCCCGACGGCACCGTGAGCGCGATCGTCGAGCAGAAGGACGGCACGCCGGAGCAGCTGGCAGTGCGTGAGGCGAGCTGCGGCATCTTCGCCTTCGACGCCGCCGTGCTGGTCGACGCGCTGGGCCGGCTCACCACCGACAACGCCCAGGGCGAGATGTACCTGACCGACGTCGTGGGCATCGCGGACGCCGACGGCGGTCGGGTGGGCGCGATGGTGCTGGACGACGTGTGGCAGGCGGAGGGGGTCAACGACCGCGTGCAGCTGGCGGCGGTCGGCGCCGAGCTCAACCGTCGGGTCGTCGAGGGCTGGATGCGCGAGGGCGTCACGGTGGTCGACCCTGGCACGACGTGGGTCGACGTGCAGGTGCGGCTGGGCCGCGACGTCGTGGTCGAGCCGGGTACTCAGCTGCGTGGCGCCACGTCGGTCGGCGACGGAGCGACCATCGGCCCCGACACGACCTTGCGAGACGTCGAGGTGGGCGCACGTGCGACGGTCGTGCGCACCCACGGCAGCGACTCGTCGATCGGTGAGGGCGCCGAGGTGGGCCCGTTCGCGTACCTGCGGCCCGGCACCGCCCTCGGTCCCGACGGCAAGATCGGCACCTTCGTCGAGACGAAGAACGCCCAGATCGGCGAGGGCTCGAAGATCCCGCACCTGTCGTACGTGGGCGACGCGACGATCGGCCGGCACTCGAACATCGGCGCCTCGTCCGTGTTCGCCAACTACAACGGGCTGAAGAAGCAGCGGACGACGATCGGCGACCACTGCCGCACGGGGTCCGACACGATCTTCGTGGCTCCCGTCACCGTCGGCGACGGCGTCTACTCCGGCGCGGGCACCGTGATCCGCAAGGACGTCCCTCCCGGCGCGCTCGCCATCTCCGTGGCACCGCAGCGCAACGTCGAGGAGTGGGTGCTGCGCAACCGCGCCGGCACAGCCGCCGCCGAGGCGGCGTCCCAGGCCCTCCAGCACAGCCAGCAGGACGCCACCGAAGGGACTCACGGGGAATGACCGGCATCACCACCACGGGCGAGAAGCGCCTCGTGCTCATCAGCGGGCGCGGGTACCCGGAGCTCGCCCAGGAGGTGGCGGACGAGCTGGGCGTCGAGCTGGTGGACACGACCGCCTACGACTTCGCGAACGGCGAGATCTACGTGCGGTTCCGCGAGAGCCTGCGTGGCTGCGACGCCTTCGTGATCCAGAGTCACACCACGCCGATCAACAAGTGGATCATGGAGCAGCTGATCATGACCGACGCGCTGAAGCGCGCCTCGGCCAAGCGGGTCAGCTGCGTCATGCCGTTCTACGGGTACGCCCGTCAGGACAAGAAGCACCGCGGGCGCGAGCCGATCTCGGCGCGGCTGATGGCCGACCTGTACCGGACCGCGGGCGCAGACCGGTTGATCACGGTAGACCTGCACGCCGCCCAGATCCAGGGCTACTTCGACGGACCCGTCGACCACCTCTGGGCGCTGCCGCTGCTGGCGCAGTACGTGGGGTCGCGGGTCGACCGGGCGAACCTCACGATCGTGTCGCCGGACGCCGGTCGCGTCCGGGTCGCCGACCAGTGGTCCGACAAGCTGGGCGCACCGCTCGCGATCATCCACAAGCGCCGCGACCCGTCGGTGCCCAACCAGGTGAAGGTGCACGAGGTCGTCGGCGAGGTGCGCGGTCGCACGTGCGTCCTGGTGGACGACATGATCGACACCGCGGGCACCATCCGGCAGGCGGCGGAAGCGCTGTTCGAGCAGGGCGCGGCCGATGTCATCGTGACGGCGACGCACGCGGTGCTGTCCGGGCCGGCCGTGGAGCGTCTTCGCGACAGCCGCATCAGCGAGGTCATCGTCACCAACACCCTGCCGATCCCGGAGGAGCACCGCTTCCCGCAGCTGACCGTGCTGTCCATCGCGCCGCTGCTGGCCCGCGCCATCCGCGAGGTCTTCGACGACGGGTCGGTCACGAGCCTGTTCGAGTAGGACGCCGGACGTCGGCGCTGCTGCTGCTCCGCCGCGCGAGGAGCAGCGGCAGGGTCGCCAGCACGACGGCCGCCACGGACAGCAGGTCGCTCAGCGTGACGCCCCGGTCGTGACCGAGCGTGAGCAGCGTCGGCCCCTCGACCGGCTTGTTGACCGGGAGCCACGCGGCGGCGACGAGCACCACGAGGGCGAGGCGGCCGACCGACGGCGCTGCCACGCTCCACGCGACCGCCGCCACCAAGACCGTGAGGACGAGCAGGGCGACCAGCAGGGGGAGCGTCACGACGACAGCCTAGGCGCGGTCGCTGCGACCCCGGGTTCCGACCACCCGTGCGGGCCGGTTAGACTCACCAGGTTGCCTCGGCGAGGGACGCCGCATGATGGGCCGGCCGCACCGGCCGGGAGTGCAGGCTCCGTGATCGACGCGGTGCGTTCTGGATGGACGCGCGCTGTCGTGCCGCGCCCCGCGTCGAGGCCCAGACCCGCCTCCGCACCTACTCCTGAGGAGACCTGCCGTGTCCGACCTGACCCTGAACGCCGAGCCGCGCACCCAGTTCGGCAAGGGCGCAGCCCGAAAGATCCGTCGGGCCCACCAGATTCCCGCCGTCATGTACGGCCACGGCACCGACCCGGTGCACATCACGCTGCCCGGCCACGAGACGATGCTGGCCCTCAAGCACACCAACGCCCTGCTGACGATCGTGCTCGACGGCAAGGAGCAGCTCGCCCTGGCGAAGGACGTGCAGCGTGACCCGATCAAGCCGGTCATCGAGCACGTCGACCTGGTCGTCGTCCGCGCCGGCGAGAAGGTCAAGGTCGACGTGCCCGTCCAGGTCGTCGGCGACGCCGCGCCGGACACGCTCGTGGCGCTCGACCTGCAGGCCATCGAGGTCGAGGTCGCGGCGACGGCCATCCCCGAGGTCTTCCAGATCTCGGTCGAGGGCGCTGAGGCCGGCACGCAGGTGCTGGCGGGCGACGTCACCCTGCCGCAGGGCGCCACGCTGGTCACCGACCCGGAGACGCTCGTCGTCAACGTCACGACGCAGATCTCGTCGGAGGCTCTGGAGGCCGAGCTCGCCGAGGCCGAGGCCGAGGCGGGCATCGAGCACGAGGCCCCCAGCACGCCCGACGAGGGCGCCGCGGACGTTGAGGCGCCCGCCGGCGACGAGTGACCGAACGCGACGCCCGAGCCGGCGCTGGCAGCGACTCCGCTGCCGGCGCCTGGCTCGTCGTGGGCCTCGGCAACCCGGGGCCGGAGTACGCCGGCAACCGCCACAACGTGGGCGCCATGGTGCTCGACGTGCTCGCGCAGCGCGTCGGCGGCAGCTTCAGACGGCACAAGGCGCGCGCCGTCGTCGTCGAGGGACGGCTGGGCGTGCTGCCGGGTGGCGCGCCCGGGCCTCGCGTCGTGCTCGCCAAGCCTTCGTCCTACATGAACTCCAGTGGCGGCCCGGTGGCGGGGCTCCGCCAGTTCTTCGGGATCGAGCCCGCCCACGTCGTCGCGGTTCACGACGAGCTCGACATCCCCTTCGGTGACGTGCGCCTGAAGCTCGGTGGCGGCGAGGGGGGTCACAACGGCCTTCGGTCGCTGACCCAGTCGCTCGGCACGAGGGACTACCTGCGGGTGCGCGTCGGGGTGGGGCGACCCCCGGGGCGCATGGACGCCGCCGACTACGTGCTGCGTGACTTCTCCTCGGCCGAGCGCAAGGAGCTGCCGCTCCTGCTCGTCCAGGCCGCCGACGCCGTCGAGCTCCTCGTGCTGCGCGGCCTGCTGGACGCCCAGCAGCAGGTGCACGCGCCGCGCTGAACGTCCGGGTCGACCGGCTGGAGTCGGCGGAGCGTCACTGCGATGACACGCTGCGTCACCACAGTGATCCCGTTCAGCGCCTCTGTCCCCAGGGTTCGCCGAATCGGCCTGCGAACGATCTTGCGATGTCTACACTCTGTGACAGACGCGAGGTCTCGGGCTTCGCGGTGATCACTGACCGTGACTCATCTAGGAGCCGTTCCCTTGAGACGTATGACGATCAACAGGCGCACTTCTCCACGCCACCTGCGTGCCGGTGCGGGCGTCCGCAGGGTGCTGGCCCTCGCGGGCGTGGCGTCGCTGCTGGGCGGCGGCATCGCTCTCGGCACCGCCGCATCCGCCAGCGCCGGGACGCCGGACGTGGCCAGCGACTGCACCGGCGTGACGGTCAACCTCGCCGACTTCGCCGCGAAGGCGGACGGCCAGGCCAACCACGTCACGGTGACGATCAACGGCAAGGTCAAGGTCGACCGCGACTTCGGTGCCTCCTTCACCACCACCGTCGCCTTCCCGAACGAGTACCGCATGAAGGGCAACGACTGGTCGGTGTCCTGGACGGCGTACGACGACGCGAGCGCTAGTGGCTCCACGAGCGGCAGCGAGGCCGCGTGCGAGCGGCCGGAGCAGCCCGCCTCCTACACGGAGACCGAGGCCCACCCGGGCACGCCCGACTGCGAGGCCGGCACCGTGACCAACGAGACGTGGACGCGGACCGTCACGTACGTCTGGGACTACGACCAGTGGACGGCGGTCCCGGGCGAGTGGCAGGTCACGAGTGAGACGGTGCCTGTGCAGCCGGGCGAGTGCGGCCCCGGCGAGCAGCCGCAGCCGTTGAAGAAGTGGAGCAAGTGGCAGGACGACGCGTGGCCCTGCAACGCGACCGAGACGACGCAGACGCGGACACGCACCGTGACGCCGTACGTCCTGGTGGACGGGCAGTGGGTGCTCGGCACGCCGGAGGTCACGCAGCAGACGCGCACGCGACAGCTCACGCCGGACGAGATCACCAAGTGCCCCGTCCCGGAGAAGCCGCAGCCGGTCGTCGTCCAGTCCGACAAGGCGGCGGTCGACTGCTCGGTCCACCAGCGGTCGGTGACGACGACCACCACGACGACCGACTGGGTGCTGAACGCCGACGAGACGGCGTGGGTCAAGGGCACGCCGGTCGTCACCACCTCCACCGCGACCTTCCCCACCACCGTGAAGGAGTGCCCGCTGGTCGGTGACGTCACCGCGGAGATCCCGCCGGTCGTCAAGGGCGTGAAGTACGAGGCGGCGCCTGCCGCCGCGGCGCTCGCGTACACCGGTGCCGAGACCGAGAGCTACGGCCTCGCCGGTCTGGCCCTGCTGGTCGTCGGTTCCGGTCTGGTGCTCGTCACCCGCCGGCGCACGGTCAAGGGCTGAGCCCTGGCCCCGAGAGCCGTGAAGGCGGCGCGCCCTGGCTTCCGAGACCAGGCGGGGCACTGAGCAGGATCGATCGCGGCCGGCAACGGCTGCTGACCGTGACGGCATGTCGCTGGGGCGATGCCGACGGTGACGGCGCGTGCTCGAACGTGACGGATAGAGCCTCAAGTACTCCATTCCGCGCCAGTTTGGGCATTTGGCTGACGCCCATGAACGAGATCCCTAGCGTGGACCACACCAGAGAGCATGCGAACGGAAGGGGGTGCGAACGTGTCAGCAAGTCCCGACGAGCTGGAACGCGTGAGCACCTCCGAGGTAGGCCGCCCGCACCTCACGTCCCTGCTCGACCAGCCCGCGGTGCTGGAGCAGCCGGCCACGCACCAGCAGTACGAGCGCCGTCGTCACAGCATCGACCACCGGCCGTCCTGGGCCTCCGCGCAGCCCTTCGTGGTGGGCACCACCTCCGACGGCTCGTCGAGCCCCGTCGAACGTGCTGCGCGGCGTCGCCAGACGTGGATGCGCCCGATGATCCGGCGGGCCGTCGCGGCCGACATGGTGGTGGCCGCCGTCACCATGGGGGCCTGCGCCATGGCGGTTCCGCACCACCGTCCGTGGTCACCGCTCGTGATGGTCGTCGCCGCGCTCGTGTGGGCCGGTGCCGTCAAGCTTGCCGACGGCTACGACGCGGGACGCATGGGTGACGGCGCCGAGGCGTTCCAGGCCATCATGCGGGCGGGACTGGGCGTCGTCACCTCGCTCGGCATCCTGACCTACGCGTTGGGCCACGTGCCGTTCCGGCGTGAGGTGGTCCTCGCCGTGCCGACCACCATCGTCCTCACGGCCGTCCTTCGCCACCTCCTGCGCCAGTCCCTGCACCGCAACCGGTACGCGGGCGCCGCCATGTGGCGCACGATCCTCGTCGGCGAGCACCACCACCTCGCCCGGGTGAGCGACGACCTGACCAGCCGTGCCTCGCACGGGTTCCAGGTGGTCGGCGTCTGCGCGCCGACGACGGATGCGGCGGAGGTCGCGGGCGTGCCGGTTCTCGGCACGGTGTCCGAAGTGCCTCAGGTCGTGGTCGACCACGACGTCGACGCGGTGATCGTCGTCGGGTCCCAGCTCAGCGGGCGCGCCCTCCGCCGCCTGTCCTGGGCGCTCGAGCGCACCGGTGCCCAGCTCCTCGTGGAGCCGGGCCTCGTCGAGGTCGCCGGGCCGAACGTGTCGCTGCGCCCGGCGGCCGGTCTCTCGCTCCTGCAGCTCGAGACGCCCTCCTCACGGCCGGGCCGGCTCGTCGGCAAGTCCATCCTGGACCGGCTGCTGGGCTCGCTGCTGCTGCTCGTCGCGACGCCGCTCATCGCCGCGGGTGCCCTCGCCGTCAAGCTGACCAGCCGCGGTCCGGCGTTCTTCAAGCAGACCAGGATGGGCGTAGACGGCAGCACCTTCACCATGTACAAGCTCCGCAGCATGGTCGTGGATGCCGAGCAGCGGCGGCGGGAGCTGCTGCCGGAGAGCAACCGTGACGGCTTGATGTTCAAGATGCACAGCGACCCTCGGGTCACGCGCGTCGGTGCGTTCCTTCGCCGGTACTCGCTGGACGAGCTGCCCCAGCTGGTCAACGTCGTCCGCGGGGACATGTCGCTCGTCGGCCCTCGGCCGCCTCTGAAGTCGGAGTACGAGCAGTACCAGGACGCGGTGCACCGTCGCCTGCGCGTGAAGCCGGGTCTGACGGGTCTGTGGCAGGTGAGCGGCCGGGCCGACCTCTCGTGGGAGGAGTCGGTACGTCTCGACCTGCGCTACGTCGACAACTGGTCGCTCGCCCTCGACATGCTGATCCTCTGGAAGACGGCGAGGGCGGTGCTCGGCAGATCCGGAGCCTACTGACCCCTGCTGACCGAGACCGAGCACCCGACCGGAGTGATCCGGCCGACACGAAATGGAAGTGACACCGATGGCGGACAGCCACCACGCCGACGCGGCGCTGGCCCGTGAGCTGGCCGACGCGGCCGGGGCCCACCTGCTGGAGCTGCGTCGCAGCGGGCTGGAGGGCGCCGACCTGCGGAAGGAGGGCGATCGCACCTCTCACACGCTGCTGATGGAGCGGCTGGCCGACGCGAGGCCGGGCGACGCCGTGCTGAGCGAGGAGGGTGCGGACGGCGCCGCGCGACTGAGCGCGGAGCGGGTGTGGATCATCGACCCGTTGGACGGCACCCGCGAGTACGGGGAGACCGAGCGCAGCGACTGGGCGGTGCACGTCGCGCTCTGGCAGCGCGGGCACCTGGCCGCCGGTGCCGTCGCGCTGCCGGCCCGCGGCACCACGTTCGGCACCGACCGGCCAGCGGCGATCCTGTCGCCGCGTCACGGATCGCACCGACTGAGGCTCGCGGTGAGCCGCACCCGCCCGCCCTCCTTCGTCGTCGCCCTGGCCGATCAGCTGGGTGCCGAGCTGGTGCCCATGGGGAGCGCCGGCGTCAAGGCCACCGCAGTGCTCACCGATGAGGTCGACGCCTACGTGCACGCCGGTGGCCAGTACGAGTGGGACTCCGCCGCACCGGTCGCCGTCTGCGCCGCCGCGGGCCTCCACACGAGCCGGATCGACGGCTCCGCCCTGCAGTACAACCAGCCCGACCCGCTGCTGCCCGACGTGCTCATCTGTCGCCCTGAGGTGACGAGCACGATCTTGCCCGCCATCCACGAGGTGCTTCAGGAGGCTCCGTCGCGATGACCGAACCCCACCGCTACCAACTGTCCCAGCTGAAGATGCTCGAGGCCGAGGCCATCTTCATCTTCCGGGAGGTCGTGGCCGAGTTCGAGCGGCCGGTGCTGCTGTTCTCGGGCGGCAAGGACTCGATCGTCATGCTCCGGCTCGCCGAGAAGGCGTTCTACCCGGCTCGCATCCCGTTCCCCGTGCTCCACGTCGACACCGGCCACAACTTCTCCGAGGTCCTCGACCTCCGCGACCGCCGGGTCCGCGAGATGGGCGTGCAGCTCATCGTCGCGAGCGTCCAGGAGGCGATCGACAACGGATCGGTGACCGAGCCCCCGGACGGCACGCGTAACCGCATCCAGACGCCGGTCCTGCTGGACGCCTTGGACAAGAACGGATTCACGGCGATCTTCGGCGGCGCCCGACGCG
>DASSTJ010000196.1:0-28247 GCA_035707965.1 Actinomycetales bacterium | reverse complement strand
ATGGCGAACGTGCTCGGTGGCGCCGACCCCGCCGACGCCGAACTGTACAGCACGTACCGCCACCTGCTCGCGCGCGCCCCGGGACTCAAGGTGCACCTGTACGGCAAGGAGGTGCGGCCGGGCCGCAAGATCGGTCACGTGACCGTCTACGGTGACGACCTCGGGTCGTTGCGGGAGCGCGCCCGCCACGCGGCTGACTTCATCCAGGGCGTGGTGCGCGAGTGAGCGCGCCCCAGCGAGCAGCGGAGGACGCACATGGCTGACCAGCCACTGGTGGGTGTCGTGATGGGCAGCGACTCGGACTGGCCCGTGATGGAGGCCGTCAGCACGGCGCTCGACGAGTTCGACGTGCCGTACGAGGTCGACGTGGTCAGCGCCCACCGCATGCCCCGGGAGATGCTCGCGTACGGCGAGCAGGCGGCGGGGCGCGGCTTGCGGGTGCTCGTCGCCGGGGCAGGTGGAGCCGCCCACCTGCCCGGGATGCTGGCCTCGGTGACGCCGTTGCCGGTGATCGGGGTACCCGTGCCGCTGCGGCACCTCGATGGCATCGACTCGCTGCTGTCGATCGTGCAGATGCCCGCGGGCGTGCCCGTCGCCACGGTGTCGGTGGGAGGGGCGCGCAACGCCGGCCTGCTGGCGGTGCGGATCCTCGCGGCGGGGTCGGACGACGCCGCCGCCGCGCTGCGGCGGCGCATGGAGGCGTTCCAGGCCGACCTCACGACCCAGGCGCAGGCGAAGGGTGAGCGGCTGCGGCGGTCTCGCGAGCGCTCGACGGGATTCGGGCCGGCATGAGCAGCGGCGTTCGTCCCACCGGTAGTTTCGTCGCATGACCTGGTTGGTGACCGGTGGTGCCGGCTACATCGGCGCGCACGTGGTGCGCGCGCTCCGTGAGGACGGTGTCGGCGTCGTCGTCCTGGACGACCTGTCCACGGGTGACGCGTCGCGACTCGGCGACGTTCCTCTCGTCCAGGCGAGCATCCTGGACCGCGAGGCGATCGACCGCGCGCTCGCCGAGCACGACGTGTCCGGCGTCGTGCACATCGCGGCCAAGAAGCAGGTAGGCGAGAGCGTCGAGGACCCGTACTACTACTACCGGCAGAACGTGCTCGGGCAGCTGACGCTCATGGAGGCGATGCGCGACGCCGGGGTCCGCCAGTTCGTCTTCTCCTCGTCGGCGGCCACCTACGGGTCGCCCGAGACCGCGATGGTCGAGGAGAAGGCGCACCTCGAGCCCGAGTCGCCGTACGGCCAGACGAAGGTGGTCGGGGAGTGGCTGGCGGTCGACGCCGAGGCCGCGTACGGCGTCCGCTCGGTGTGCCTGCGATACTTCAACGTGGCCGGCGCGGCGACGCCTGAGCTGGGCGACCCCGAGGCGCTCAACCTGATCCCGATGGTGTTCGAGCGGCTGACGGCGCGCAAGGCGCCGCTCATCTTCGGCGACGACTACCCGACCCCCGACGGCACGTGCATCCGCGACTACATCCACGTCGCCGATATCGCGACGGCGCACGTCGCGGCCGCTCGCCACCTCGAGCAGGGGGGCGAGTCGTTGCGGCTCAACATCGGCCGCGGTCAGGGGTCGTCGGTGCGCGAGGTCATCGAGATGGTGCGTGACGTCACGGGGATCGACTTCACGCCTGAGGTCGTGGGCCGCCGTCCTGGCGACCCGCCGCGCACAGTCGCCAGCGCCGACGCCATCCGCTACCGGCTGGGCTGGTCGGCGCGGTACGACCTGCGCGAGATGGTCGAGTCGGCCTGGGCCGGGTGGCTGTTCCGTCACCCCGAGGCGCGCGAGCTCTGAGGCCCGCAGTCGGACGGGCCTTCCGGGGCGGGGTTGTACCGGCTGAGGACCGGCGGTGCCCATCGAAGCCCGACGGCGTGGTCGCGTTGCCGTACGGCGTCGACCGTCATCCGCACCACCCGGAGGGCCCCCGGCATCCGGCTGGCTGCTGCTGGCTCCCAGTCGACCTCGGCCTGCCCGGTGACGTGGAGCAACGAGCCTTCCGCCCAGTCGACGAACAGCAGGCCGACGCGGGGGTCGAGCTGGAGGTTGCCCAGGGTCATGAACATCGCGTTGCCGTCGTAGTCCGGCCAGTGCAGGGAGCGGGGGCCGGTGACCCTGACGAACCCCGGGTTGCCGCCGCGGTGAGAGGCGTCCGCTGCCCCGTCCGGGTGGCGTGTGCCGACGAAGAAGGTGTCGGCCCGCTCGATCAGCTCCTGCTGCTCCTCGAGCAGCTCGACGCCCTGACGGGCCGCGCCGGTGCGGCGGGCAGGCACCGGCGTCGCGAGGCGCTCGGAGATGTAGCGGCCGCAGTTGGAGAAGACCTGGTCGCTGCGGACGACGAAGCCGTCCTCGGCCGGTGACAGCACGCCGTTGACCCGCATCCGTCGACGGCTGTCCATGATGATGACGCCGACGTCACCGCCTTCGGTCAGGAGGCGGTGCAGCGGATCGTCCTCGGCGGGCCGGGCCCGGACGTGCAGGGTGCGGTCGTCGTCAGCCGACATGAACCCGGAAGGCCCGGCGAGCATCGTCGTCCAGACATGGCCGTGCTCGTCGCGGCCAGCCGCAACGCAGAAGAGCTGCCGGCTCGCGAACTCGGCCGCGACCGGGGGGAACGTGTCGCGGATGCGACCCGTGAGCACCCGTCCGGCACGACGTTGGACGGCGAGCTCGCCTTCGTGGAAGGCGTTCCTGGGCACGGCGGCCTAGAAGAACCCGCAGGTGGGGGCCTCGCCGCTCGGTGCCGGGCTGCCCGCCACGCCCGTGGGTGCGTAGATCTCCAGCCGGATGCCGTCGGGGTCGGCGAAGAACAGCCCGCCGGAGTCGGCCCCCTCGGCGTGGGCCGCGATGCCGTCGTGGAAGACCGTGGCGCCGAGCTCGCGCACGACCCGCTCGGCTTCCTGCACCTGCTCGAGGCCCTCCACCTGGAACGACAGATGGTGCAGCCCTGGTGACGCCGTGTCGAACCGGCCGCTGCTCTGCTGGAACAGGGTGATGACGATCCTGCCGTCACGGCCCAGGAAGGCCCAGTGGCGGTCGCCGTCGTCACCCCGAGACAGCTCGTTCAACCCGAGAACCTTCTCGTAGAAGGTCTGGGAACGCGCGAGGTCGGTCACGTTGAGAGCGACGTGGCCGGTCTGAAGGGACGTCAGCGCGGTGCTCGGTGCGGTGCTGGTCATGGGCTGCTCCTTCTGGGGGTGCCGTGCCTGCGGCAGTGCCAGCCTGTCCCCCGATGCCTAACCTGTCAATGCCTCATGACCGGTTACGGTCAGGGTGGGAAACCGAGCACCTCCAAGGGCTCACCTGCAGCGACCAACCGCCCGGGCCACGCCAGCCGGTTAGCATGGAGACATGCAGCGACCGCTCACCGGAGAGCCGCTTGCCGTCGACCTGCTCAACACGCGGTGGCGCGAGGGCGGGGGGCGTGAGGTGGATCTGCTCGGCACCGTCCGGGGCCTGCGCCAGTGGCTGACCGAGGTGGAGCTGGTGCACACTCCTGCCACCGAGCAGTCGCGGTTGGCGGTCACTCATACTCGCGACGTGCTGCGTCGCGTCGTGGACGGAGAGGCCGGCGCCGCCGACCAGCTCAACGCCGTGCTGGCCCGTGGTGTCGTCGTCCGGATGCTCGACGAGGGACGGCCAGGTGAGCGCGTGCTCATCGCTGACCACGGCTGGGTCGCCGCCTGGCGAGCGGCGCAGAGCTACCTCGACCTGCTCGCCGAGACGCCGGACGGTGTGCGCCGGTGCGCCTCGCACGACTGCATCCTGTACTTCTACGATCCGACGGGGCGACGTCGGTGGTGCTCGATGTCCGGCTGCGGCAACCGCGCCAAGGCGCGGCGGCACCACGCGCGGCACCAGGGGCGGGGGGACGGGAGCGCTCGGCTGCGCTCGTCTCCGAGTGCGGACGTCGGTCCCGGATCCTGAGACGATCTTCCTCGCGTCCAGCGCGTGGTCCTACGGTCGTGGCGTTCATCACGAGCGGCTGAGAGACCTGGCTCGTCGACACCGCAGCAACCCCCCGCCGTCCACCGGACCGGGAGCGGGTGCTCATGCCAGGAGCGATGAGGACAGGAGATTCCCATGACCACAGCCTCCGCCGTCGACAACGGCGTGAACGTCGGCGCGCTCCTCGGCGCCCGGCAGGCCCTGACCGAGTCCCCCGAGGGTGCGCAGTTCACCTGGCGCGCCACGAACGAGTGGGTACGCGGGACGCACAGCCACGCCACGGTGCAGGGCTTCTACGGACTGGGCGGCGAGCAGAAGCACAAGAGCACCTTCACGTTCGACGCCGACCACCCGGAGGTGTTCGCCTCCGAGGACCACGGCGTCACGCCGGTCGAGTACGTGCTGGTCGGCCTCGGGGCCTGCCTGACGGCCGGCGTCGCGGCTGTCGCCCAGAACCGGGGCATCCAGCTCACCTCGGTCAAGGCCGTCGTCGAGGGTGACATGGACATCCTCGGCATCCTGGGTGGGGATCCCGACGTGCGCAACGGCTTCAGCGGCGTGACGGTGCGCTACGAGATCGACGCCGACGCCAGCGCCGAGGACATCGAGGCACTGGTCGCCCAGTCGCAGAAGCGCTCTGCCGTCTTCGACGTGGTCACCAACCCGACGAACGTCAACGTCGAGGTGACGAAGGTCTGATGCGGGTCCCCACCGTCGTCATCGGCGCAGGGCACTCCGGACTGGCCGTCAGCCACTTCCTCACCGAGCGAGGCATCGAGCACGTCGTGCTGGAGCGCGGCCAGGTCGCGAACTCGTGGCGGACCGAGCGGTGGGACTCGCTGCGCCTGCTGACGCCGAACGCGATGACCCGGCTGCCCGGCCTCTCCTACGACGGCGACGACCCCGACGGCTACCTGACGATGCCGGAGGTGGTGGCGTTCGTCGAACGGTACGCCCGGCAGGTCGGGGCTCCGGTGGTGAGCGGCACCCGGGTCACGTCGGTGCGGCGGGTCGGCGACGCGTACGAGGTCATCACGGACGGGGGCAGCTGGACCGCGCGCTCGGTGGTCCTGGCCACGGGCGCGTTCAACGCGCCCCGGCTCCCACGGGCCGCCTCGCAGCTGCCGGACTCCGTCGACACGGTCACCGCCCACGGCTACCGCAACCCCGACGGTCTCGCCGACGGAGGCGTCCTGGTGGTGGGCGCCTCAGCGACCGGCGTGCAGATCGCCGCCGAGCTGCAGCGGTCGGGACGGGCCGTCACCATCGCCGTCGGCGAGCACGTGCGCATGCCCAGGACGTACCGCGGCCGGGACGTCATGTGGTGGATGGAGCGCTCCGGCATCCTCGACGAGCGCTACGACGAGGTGGACGACGTCGTCCGGGCGCGGCACCTCGGCTCGCCGCAGCTGATCGGTACGCCCCAGCGGGCGACGCTCGACCTCAACGCCCTCACGCAGGACGGCGCGCGGCTGGTCGGCCGCCTCATGGGCTACCAGCAGGGTCGGGTCCAGCTCTCCGGGTCCCTGCGCAACGTCTGCACGCTGGCCGATCTCAAGATGCGCCGGCTGCTCGGCACGTTCGACGACTGGGCGAGCGACCAGGGCCTGGACAGCGGCCTCGGCGAGCCGGAGCGGTACGAACCGACCCGCGTTCCGCAGGTACCGGCGCTGGCGCTCGACCTGGCAGCCGAGGGGATCCGGACGATCGTGTGGGCGACCGGATTCCGACCGGACTACTCCTGGCTGGACGTGCCCGTCCTCGACCGCAAGGGTGAGGTGCGGCACGACGGCGGCGTCGTGCGGGACGCGCCCGGCCTCTACCGCGTCGGCCTGCCGATGCTGCGCCGACGCAAGTCCAGCTACATCCACGGCGCCGAGGACGACGCCCGCGACATCACGGAGCACCTGGACGCGTACCTGCACGGCCGTCGGCTGCCTGCGGCCTAGGGCCTCGTCTTGGCCAGTGAGACGATCTTCCCGACATCTGGTCGATGGTTCTACGTTCGTCTCGTTCATCAAGAGCGGCTGAGAGACCTGGCTCGCCGACGCCGCAGCAACCCCCTGGACCGCACGTGGGTCCGGGAGCGGGTGCTAATGCCAGGACCGATGGAGGAACGCATGTCCCGTACCTGTGCTCGTGTCCTGACGCGCCGTCTGGTGTCACGTCGTCATGTCGACCTGTGCCGGGTGGGGTCCATGTCCTGTCGTCCGGTGCCGTAGCGCCCTCTCGCGCACCGCTCACGACCACCACGACCCTGTGACCAAGGACAGCCATGACCACGCTCGACGCTCAGCCCACCCCCGTCCCGACGACGGACTTCTCGCAGCTTCCGCCGTCCAACGCCCACCTCATCCCGCCGCTCGCACCGCAGTGGCAGGCGCTGAACCTGCGCGAGATCCTCTCGCGTCCAGCCGCCTTCCTGTCCATCAGCCAGTCCAACTCCTTGTACCGCGAGGGCGGCGTGCAGTACGCGGAGGGGCACGCGTTCCGCGGCAGTCTCGAGGCCACCGTCAAGGTCGCGAAGGCGGCTCGTCGCGCGCCGAACTTCGTGTCGTTCAACTGGATCGGTTACACCGTCTTCCGCGACGACTACCCGCAGACGGTCTTCGACACGGCGCAGTACAGCTCGTGGACGGGGCACCTGGACGTCACGCCGGAGCAGCGCGCCTGGGACGACGCCCTGGTCGACGAGCTGCGCGAGCTCGTCGAGCCGCAGGACAACGAGCTCTACGAGAAGGCCCTGCAGACGGCGTTCACCGGCACCGACCTGCCGATCACGTTGGCGCGCAAGAAGGTCGAGGTGCTGGTGCTCACCGGCATCCACCTCGACTGGTGCATCGAGGGCAACGCACGCGCTGCCCGCGACCACGGTCTGCTGCCCATCGTGATCGGCGACGCCACGGGCTGCCAGCGGCCCGACCAGGAGGCAGCGGCGTTCGAGCGGATCAACAACTTCTTCGCGCCGGTGATCTCGTCCGACACCTTCGTCGAGCTGCTGAGGGGCTGAACGGCATGGGCAACGTCGGACTGCTCCTCGTCGGAGTGGTGCTCCTCGTCAACGGCCTCGTGACGCTGGGCGTCGTCCCCGCGCGCAGCGCCGCTCTCCTGAACGTCTTCGTCGGCACGGCTCAGGTCGTCCTCCCCACCATCGTCCTGGTGCAGCACGCCTCGGACGCCGCCGTCGTCAACGCCACCTGGCCGTCGTACCTGTTCGGGTTCACCTACCTGTACTACGGCCTCGGGATCTTCCTCGAGCTCGAACCGCAGGGCCTCGGGTGGTTCAGCTCGTTCGTCGCGGCGATCGCGGCCTACGAGGCGATCGCCACGGTCGGCACCGATCCGGTCTTCGCCGTCATCTGGCTCACCTGGGCCGTGATGTGGACGCTGTTCTTCCTCCTCATGGCGCTGGACCGCGCGGAGCTCACCCGCTTCGCCGGATGGTTCCTCGTGCTGCTCGGCGTGCCGACGTGCACGGTGTCGGCGATCTTCCTGCTGCACGACCGCTGGTCCGACGCGCCGGCCGCCGGCTGGGCGGCACTGGGTGCCCTGCTGCTGCTCGGCCTGCTGTCGTGGTCGCTGGCGCGGTCCGGCCTGGCCCGCGCCGGCCACGCGCGGCCAGCTGCCAGGCTCCCGGCGGCGCAGGGCGCAGACGTCCTGGTGAGCGACGAGCCGGTGCCAGCATGAGCACGTCGTCCACGGGTGCGCGCGAGGGCGACCGCAGGTGGGGGTTCGCGACCCGAGCGGTCCACGCAGGGGGTGGACCGGACCCGACGACCGGGGCACGCGCCGTCCCGGTGTACCTCAGCAGCGGCTTCGTGTTCGAGGACACGGACGACGCCGCGAACCTGTTCGCGCTGCAGAAGTACGGCACCATCTACAGCCGCATCTCGAACCCGACCGTCGCCGCGTTCGAGGAGCGCATGGCCAGCCTGGAGGGGGGACTGGGCGCGGTCGCCACGAGCAGCGGGCAGTCCGCTCAGTTCCTCACGTTCGCTGCGCTCGCTGGAGCCGGCGACCACGTCGTCGCGAGCGCCGGGCTCTACGGCGGCACGGTGACGCAGCTCGACGTGACCCTGCGCCGCTTCGGGGTCGACACCACGTTCGTGGCCGGCGGTGACCCCGCCGACTACGCGGCGGCCACCACCGACCGGACGAAGCTCGTGTTCACCGAGCTCGTCTCCAACCCAGCGTCCGAGGTGGCGGACGTCGGCGGGCTGGCCGACGTGGCGCACGCGGCCGGGGTGCCGCTGGTCGTCGACGCGACGACGGCCACCCCCTACCTGTGCCGCCCTATCGAGCACGGTGCGGACGTGGTCGTGCACTCCGCCACCAAGTTCCTCGGGGGTCATGGCACGACCATCGCGGGGGTCGTCGTGGAGTCGGGCACCTTCGACTGGGGCAACGGTCGCTTCCCGACGATGACCGAGCCGACCCCCTCCTACGGGGGCATCCGCTGGTGGGACAACTTCGGCGAGTACGGGTTCCTGACCAAGCTCCGGAGCGAGCAGCTGCGCGACATCGGCGCGTGCCTCGACCCGATGAGCGCGTTCCTCCTGCTGCAAGGGCTCGAGACGCTGCCGCAACGCATGCGGGACCACGTCGCCAACGCCCAGCGCGTCGCTGAGTGGCTGGCCGCGGACGACCGGGTCGCCTGGGTGAAGTACGCCGGCCTGCCGGGGCACCCGCACGCCGGCCGCGTGGAGCGCTACCTGCCGAAGGGGCCCGGTGCGGTCTTCTCGTTCGGTGTGGTGGGGGGACGGCCGGCGGGCCGTCGCTTCATCGAGTCGGTGCGGCTCTGCAGCCACCTGGCCAACATCGGCGACGCCCGCACGCTCGTCATCCACCCCGCCAGCACGACGCACCAGCAGCTCGGGGACCGGCAGCTGGAGGCGGCTGGGGTGCCGCCGGACCTCGTGCGCATCAGCGTGGGGATCGAGGACGTCGACGACATCCTCTGGGACCTCGACCAGGCTCTGACGGCCGCGACGAAGGAGGCGTCATGACGACCGCCGTCCGTTCGTGGCTGGGGCCGTCAGCAGCGGAGCGGCAGCGGATCATCCGGCGCACCCGCACCGTGGCCATGGTGGGTGCCTCGGACAACCCGGCACGCGCCAGCTACTTCGTGGCCACGTACCTGCTGTCGTCGTCCGACCTCGACGTCTGGTTCGTCAACCCGCGGGCAGACACCATCCTGGGTCGACCCGCCTACCCCTCCTTGGCCGACCTGCCGGGCGCGCCGGACCTCGTCGACGTCTTCCGCAAGCCCTCAGACCTGCCCGCCGTGCTGGACGAGACGCTCGCCGCGGGTGCCTCGACGCTGTGGCTGCAGCTCGGTCTGTGGGACGAGGACGTGGCCCGGAGGGCCGAGCAGGCCGGCCTGACCGTCGTCATGAACCGGTGCCTCAAGATCGAGCACGCCCGGTTCCACGGCGGTCTGCACCTGGCCGGCTTCGACACCGGCGTGATCGACTCCCGGCGCCGCCGCTGAGCGGCGGCGCGCTCATTGTGCGGATCCGGTGAGGGTCGGCGCTCCAGCGCCGTTCCGAGCGGGGCAGCGAGAGCCGTCGGGGTACCGTGGTGGTTCGTGGGGCTTCGCGATCTGGCGTACGGCGTGTACGAGCGCCGGCTGCAGTCTGCGCTGACCCCGGAGACGATCCCGCGGCACGTCGGCGTGATCGTCGACGGCAACCGGCGGTGGGCGAAGGCCTTCGGAGCCGACAGCCGCACCGGCCATGCCGCGGGCGCCGACAACGTCGTCCGCCTGCTCCAGTGGTGCGAGGAGGTCGGCGTCGGCCTCGTCACGCTCTGGCTGCTCTCCACCGACAACCTCAACCGCGACGAGCGCGAGCTGCGCCCGCTGATCGCCATCATCGAGGACGTCACCGAGCGCATCGCCGCCACGGGCCGCTGGCGGCTGCACCCCATGGGGGCCCTCGACCTGCTCCCGTCGTCCACCGCCCGTCGCCTCAAGGAGCTGGACGAGAGCACGCAGGGCGCTCGGGGCCTGACGGTCAACGCGGCCATCGGGTACGGCGGCCGGCGCGAGATCGCCGACGCCGTGCGGTCGCTGCTGCACGAGCACGCCGCCCGGGGGACGTCGATCGAGGAGCTCGCCGAGGTGCTGGACGTCGAGCACATCGCCAGCCACCTGTACACGAAGGGCCAGCCGGACCCGGACCTGGTGATCCGCACCTCCGGCGAGCAGCGACTCGGCGGTTTCCTGCTCTGGCAGAGCGCCCACAGCGAGTTCTACTTCTGCGAGGCCTACTGGCCGGCCTTCCGCAAGGTCGACTTCCTGCGGGCGCTCCGCTCCTACGCCGAGCGCGAGCGCCGCTACGGCACCTGACGGGTGACTCTGCGGCGTGTCTGCACCTGTTGATCTTCCGCCTGCGTAGCGTCGTCGGGGACGGCAGGCTCCCGCCGGCCGTCCGGGAGGCCCGCCGATGAAGCGACACCTGTGTCGCGGGGAGTGGCCGGACCGCTCCCCTTCGGGGGCCTGGTCCCGGCACCACACCTGCGAGTGAACCGGGACCTGCGCCCGGCAAGGGGAGTCGACGTGGCCAGTGATCGCACCGTCAGCCAGAGCGCGCCCAGCGGGACTCGTACGTTCGTGCTCGACACCTCGGTCCTGCTCTCCGACCCACGGGCGCTGCTGCGCTTCGCCGAGCACGAGGTCGTCGTGCCCCTGGTCGTGGTCACCGAGCTGGAGGCGAAGCGGCACCACCCCGAGCTCGGCTACTTCGCGCGGCAGGCGCTGCGTCTTCTCGACGACCTGCGGACCGAGCACGGCCGCCTGGACGAGCGGCTCTCGCTGGCGGGCGGCGGCACCCTGAGCGTCGAGCTGAACCACACCGACCCGGCTGCGCTGCCCGCCGGGTTCCGCCTGGGCGACAACGACTCCCGCATCCTGGCGGTCGCGGCGAACCTCGCGGGCGAGGGGCACCGGGTCACGGTCGTCTCCAAAGACCTGCCGATGCGGGTCAAGGCGTCGGCCGTGGGCCTGCACGCCGAGGAGTACCGCGCCGAGCTGGCCGTGGACTCCGGGTGGACCGGCATGACCGAGCTCGACGTGACCGCCGAGCAGGTCGCCTCGCTGTACGACGCGGGGGTGCTCGACCACGACGTGGCACGCGAGCTGCCGTGCCACACCGGCGTCGTCCTGGTGTCGCCACGGGGGAGCGCCCTGGCGCGCGTCGCGCCCACGAAGCAGCTTCAGCTCGTGCGCGGCGACCGTGACGCGTTCGGGCTGCACGGCCGCAGCGCGGAGCAACGGATCGCGCTCGATCTCCTGCTCGACCCGGAGGTCGGCATCGTCAGCCTGGGCGGACGTGCCGGCACCGGCAAGAGCGCGCTCGCGCTGTGCGCGGGCCTCGAGGCCGTGATGGAGCGCCGTCAGCACCGCAAGGTGATCGTCTTCCGGCCGCTCTACGCGGTCGGGGGTCAGGACCTCGGTTACCTGCCGGGCACCGAGGCCGAGAAGATGGGCCCCTGGGCGCAGGCGGTCTTCGACACCCTCGGCGCCCTGGTGTCGATGGAGGTCGTCGAGGAGGTCATCGACCGCGGCATGCTCGAGGTCCTGCCGCTGACCCACATCCGGGGCCGGTCCCTGCACGACGCGTTCGTCGTCGTGGACGAGGCGCAGTCGCTGGAGCGGAACGTGCTGCTCACCGTGCTGTCCCGCGTGGGCCAGAACTCCCGCGTGGTGCTGACGCACGACGTGGCCCAGCGGGACAACCTGCGGGTGGGCCGGCACGACGGCGTGGCTGCCGTGATCGAGGCGCTGAAGGGTCACCCGCTCTTCGCGCACGTCACCCTGACGCGGTCCGAGCGCTCGCCCATCGCGGCGTTGGTGACGGACCTGCTCGAGGGTCTCGAGATCTGACGCAAGTGCGTCCGACCCGGGACGGATTTGGGCAAATCGCCTCTCATCCCTCAGGGTGGACGGGTGTCTTCTGCCCCACCACGTCCTGAACCACCCGTCCGAGGCCGCCATCGCGTCCGCCGCCGACGCCGCCAGCTGTTGCATGCGGCCGGGGCCTGCGCGGTCGTCGCCGCGGTCGCCGTCGGCGTCGCCGGTGCGGAGGCGGAGGGCGCCGGAGCGGCGCTGGCCACCTCGTCCAGTCACGCGACGCTGCCACCGCTGGTGCCGCCGGACGCCCAGCCCGCCCTCGAGGACCCGAAGCTGCTCGCGGGCTCCAAGCGCCGCGCCAGGGCAGCGAACGCCCACCGCGAGCGGCTCGCCCGCAAGGTGCGTGCTGCTCGCGCCGCCGAGCGCAAGCGGCTCGCCGCGATGGACCCGCGTGACCTGGCCCGCGCCCTGCTCGCCAAGCACGGCTGGAGCGCGGGGCAGTTCCGCTGCCTCGACTCGCTGTGGACGCGCGAGAGCGGCTGGACGCACACCGCGACCAACGCGTCGTCCGGCGCCTACGGAATCCCGCAGGCCTTGCCCGGCTCGAAGATGGCCAGCGTCGGCAGCGACTGGCGGACGAACCCGCTCACCCAGATCCGCTGGGGACTGCAGTACATCGAGGCCAGCTATGGCTCGCCGTGCGCTGCCTGGGGCCACAGCCAGTCGCACGGCTGGTACTGAGCCAGACCGCCCGCCTCGGCCCGTGCGACGACCGACGACCGGTCAGTGATGCAGGCTCGCTCGACACGCTGGCGCGTCGTGCCAGAGTGCATCACTCAGCGGGGCGACCGGGGCTACTGCGGGGCCTTCGTCATCGACAGCACGTCGAGCGCCTGGTCGAGCTGCTCCGTCGTGATCTCGCCCCGGTCGACGAACCCGAGCGCGAGGACGGCGTCCCGGATCGTCGTGCGCTCGGCCACCGCCTTCTTGGCGACCTTCGCCGCGTTCTCGTAGCCGATGAAGCGGTTGAGCGGCGTGACGACCGACGGTGAGCTCTCGGCGAGCTCGCGGCAGCGGTCGACGTCCGCCACCAGGCCGTCGACGCAGCGGTCGGCGAGCAGCCGGGACGACGTGGACAGCAGCCGGATCGACTCCAGCAGCGCCTGGCCCATGACCGGCATCATCACGTTGAGCTCGAAGGTGCCGGACGCGCCGGCGAAGGCCACCGTGGCGTCGTTGCCCATGACCGTCGCGCACACCATGAGCGTGGCCTCAGGGACGACCGGGTTGACCTTGCCCGGCATGATGCTCGACCCCGGCTGCAGGTCGGGAAGGTGCACCTCGCCGAGGCCGGCGCGCGGCCCCGACCCCATCCACCGCAGGTCGTTGCAGATCTTGACCAGGCCCACCGCGACCGTGCGCAGCTGGCCGGACAGCTCGACCAGGGCGTCGCGGGCACCCTGCGCCTCGAAGTGGTTGCGCGCCTCGGTGAGGGGCAGACCCGTCGACTCGGCGAGGTCGGCCACGACAGCCGCCGCGAAGCCGGCAGGGGTGTTGATGCCCGTGCCGACCGCGGTGCCACCCAGCGGCAGCTCGGCCACGCGGCCCAGCGACGACTGCACCCGCTCGATGCCGTACCGGATCTGCGCCGCGAAGCCGCCGAACTCCTGACCGAGCGTGACCGGCGTCGCGTCCATGAGGTGCGTGCGCCCGCTCTTCACGACGTCGGCCAGCTCGTCCGCCTTGCGCTCGAGGGACGACGCGAGGTGGTCGAGCGCAGGCACGAGCTGGTTCACGGCTGCGTCGGTCGCCGCCAGGTGCAGGCTGGTGGGGAAGGTGTCGTTGCTCGACTGCGACGCGTTGACGTGGTCGTTCGGGTGAACCGGCCGGCCCAGGCGCTCGCTGGCCAGCGTGGCGATCACCTCGTTGAGGTTCATGTTGGTCGAGGTGCCGGAGCCGGTCTGGTAGACGTCGATCGGGAACTCGGCGTCCCAGCGGCCGCTCACGACCTCGTCGGCCGCCGCCACGATCGCCTGCGCGACGTCGTCGTCGACGACGCCGAGCCGTGAGTTCACCCGGGCCGCAGCCGCCTTGATGCGCGCGAGCGCGTGCACCTGCGCCGGCTCCACCGTCACGCCGGAGATGGGGAAGTTCTCGACGGCGCGCTGGGTCTGGGCGCGCCACTTGGCGTCCGCGGGCACGCGGACCTCACCCATCGTGTCGTGCTCGATGCGGTACTCGCCCTGCTCGTTCGCCACGTCCGCCAACGCCCTTCCGTCTTGGTCGCGTGTGTCTGGGTGCCTGCCGAGCTGCCCTCGGGCGTGCTCAGCCCTGCGTCACATCATGCCCGTCGACGACCACGCCGCCCAGGTCACCCACCTCGCCCAGGTCACCCACGGAGTCCACGAGGCGCACGCGACCCTCGTCGAGGCTGTAGACGAGCCCGACGACGGCGCACCGGCCGGCGTCCACGGCCTGGGCGAGCACGGGGGAGCGCTCGGCGAGCAGCCGCACCGTCTGCCGTACGTGCTCGACGAGAACAGCCGGCACGGACGCGTCGCCGGCCCGCTGGGCCACCAGGATGCTGGGAGCCACGCGCTCGACGATGTCGCGCAGGAAGCCGCCGGGCATGTCTCCGCTCTCCAGGGCGTTCACCCCGGCGGTCACGGCGCCGCACGAGTCGTGGCCGAGGACGACGACCAGGGGGATCGACAGCAGGTCGACGCCGAACTCGACGGAGCCCAGCACCCCGGCGTCCACGACGTGCCCGGCGGTGCGCACGACGAACAGCCGTCCGAGGCCCTGGTCGAAGACGAGCTCGGCGGCGACGCGCGAGTCGCCGCAGCCGAACACGAGGGCGAACGGGTGCTGACCATGGGCGAGCTCAGCTCGCCGGCTGCGGTCCTGGTCGCTCTTGGTGGAGCGGTCCTCGGCGAACCGTGCGTTGCCCTCGAGCAGCTGCTCGAACGCCTGACGGGGGGTGAGCGTGGCGTCGGTCATGCTCGCATCTTCTCGTGCCGTCGTCCTGGCCCTTCCTCGACCCCCGCGCGCGCGATGTGGTCGGCCGTCAAGCCCGCCACGACGAACCACGCGGACAGCGCCAGGATCTGCCCGCGCTGCGCCCAGCCGGAGAGGTCGTCCTGGGGACGCGCCTGCAGCGCGACGAACACCAGGCCCGTGACGGAGGCGAGCGCGGCGGCCACCGCGTGCGACGCCGAGAGCCGACGGGCGCGACGCACCGCCACCGCCAGCAGCAGGGCGGCGAGGATCCCGCACGCCGTGCCTGCCGAGGACACGACGTCGTGCACCACGTCGACGACTGACGCGTCGCTGAGCCGTTCGGGGCACCCGGGGTCGTACGCCGGAGCGCAGGTCTCCGTGACGACCGCGGCGAGGAGGGTCGACGTCGCGAACGCGGCAGCGAGCGTCCAGGCGGCCGGCCAGGCGAACCGGAACCGGCCACGCTCGGCCGGACGACGTCGACGCGCTCGCACCAGCAGGCACAGGGCGAGCAGGCACAGCGCCGAGACCGCGTCGGCCGACCGGAACGCCCAGCTCCACGGTCGGGACGGGATCGACAGGTCGCTCACCGCCGTGGCGCCGACCCGCGCCGGCCCCGACAGCGCCCACTCCGCGACGAACCCGAGGTTCAGCACACCGGCGACGCCGCCGAGGACCGCGCCGGCCACCGACCCCCGTCGCGTCGCTCCTCCTCCGGTCACCGGGACATCCTGCACCGGCCGACCCGCCACGGGCCCGACGGCGTCTCCAGGGAGGCCCCTACGCTGGCGAGGTGGCGACGGACGACCGCGAGGCCAGGGACCGGCCGAACGGTGACACCCGCTCGGACGCTGCCGCCTCCCCACCAGCCGCGGCGCAGGTACGCCGCCGGGTGCCCACCCTGGTCGCCTGGGTCGTGCGCGCGGTCGCGCTGCTGTCCCTGGTGTCCCTCTTCTCGCGGCACGGTCGTGAGCACGGCCGGTTCGGCGACGCGCTCCTCGACGGCGTCTCGATGGTCGTCGCCATCGGCCTGGCCGCTGTCATGCTCGTCCTCGCACGCGGTGTCGCCCGGCGCAAGCGTCGTGCGTGGCGGCTCGTCCTCGGCCTCGTCGTCGTCGCGACGGTGCTGTACACCAGGCACCGCACGTGGGAGGCCGCTGGGCTGAACGCCGCGATGGTGGGCCTGCTGCTCTGGACGCGCGACGAGTTCGACGCCCAGTCCGAGCCGTCGTCCCGCTGGCTGGCCCTGCGCGCCGGCGTCCTGACCGCGCTCGTGTCGTTCGGTGCCGGCATGGCGCTCAACGCCAGGTCGGCGCCCGACGCGGACAGCTGGTCGGTCGTGTGGGAGACCGCCCGTGGCCTCGTGGGTTTCGTCCCGGACCTGCCCTACCGGCGTCCCGCCCTCGGCACGCTGACCAACGTCGTGCTGTCCGGCCTCGGGGTGCTCACCGCGGGAGTGGTGCTCGCGATCCTGCTGGCACCCCGCCGCAAGCCGGCCGTGCTGGAGGACGACGAGGAGCGTCGGCTGCGGGACCTGCTCGCCCGGCACGGCGACGGCGACTCCCTCGGCTACTTCGCGCTGCGCCGTGACAAGTCGGCCATCTTCAGCCGCAGTGGTCTGGCGGCCGTCACGTACCGCGTCGTCGACGGCGTCAGCCTCGCGTCGGGCGACCCCGTCGGGGATCCGGAGGCCTGGCCCGGCGCGATCTCGGCGTGGCTCGAGGAGGCCGAGCGGTTCGCCTGGACGCCGGGGGTGCTGGGAGCGAGCCAGAAGGGTGCGCGCGCCTACGTACGCGCCGGCCTGGACGCGTTGGAGATCGGCGACGAGGCCGTGGTCGACCTCACGTCGTTCACCTTGGACGGGCGCGACATGCGCGGGGTGCGGCAGGCCGTCGCCCGCGTCCGCAGGTCCGGGGCGACGGCGGACGTGACGCGGCAGCGTGACCTCTCACCCGCGGAGCTGGCCGAGGTGTGCACGGCGGTCGACGCCCTGCGGGACGGCGACGTCGAACGGGGCTTCTCGATGGCGCTCGGCAGGGTGGGGGACGCGGCCGACGGCGACGTCGTCGTGGTGCGCGGCTACGACTCCGCCGGCGTGCTCGTCGCCCTGCTGTCGCTCGTTCCCTGGGGAGTCGACGGGCTCTCCCTGGACGTCATGCGACGTTCCCGCGACAGCGAGAACGGGATGCTCGAGTTCCTCGTGGCCACGCTCGCCGATCAGGCGAGCGCCCTCGGCATCCGTCGACTGTCCCTCAACTTCGCCGTGTTCCGCTCAGCTCTCGAGCGTGGCGGGGAGGTCGGCGCCGGGCCCGTCCTGCGCCTGTGGCGCTCCCTGCTGCTCGGGGCCTCTCGGTGGTGGCAGATCGAGTCGCTGTACCGGGCCAACGCGAAGTACCGGCCCGAGTGGGTGCCACGCTTCCTCTGCTTCCCGCGGGCCACCGCGGCGGCAAGGGTCGCCGTCGCTGCCCTGCAGGCCGAGGCCTTCATCGTGCGGCCGACGCTCTCGCGCTGGTGGCGCCCGCGTCGGTGATCGTCAGTCGCTCGCCGGCTCCCCTGCCCCGGGCACGACCACGGCGACCACGGCGACGTCGTCGCGCGGGTCGTCCTGGCCGCCGAACGAGCGGACAGCGCCCACCAGGCGAGCCACGATCTCCGAGGCGCTCGCGCCCCGCAGCTGGCCCACCAGCGCCGCCAGGCGTTCCTCGCCGAAGACCTCGTGACCACGCCGCGCCTCGGTCACGCCGTCCGTGAAGAGCACGAGCGCCTCGCGGGGTCGCAGGTGCAGCCGCACGTCGTGCAGCTCCGGGTCGTCGACGATGCCCAGCAGCGTGCCAGGCACGCCCACCTCGGTGACGCCTCCGTCGGCCCGCAGCAGCAGCGGCCGCGGGTGGCCGCCCAGAGCGAGCACGACGTCGGCCCCCGCCGCCGGTGCGGCGGCGGGCTCCAGCGTCGCCAGTGCCATGGTGCAGAACCGGGGGTCGGCAGCGCCGGGCGTCGCCGGCTCGTCCGCGGCGATCGCCTGGCTCACCTGCGCCAGCACCTTGGAGGGCGACCAGCCGACCGACATGAGGGCCAGCGTGGTATGGCGCGCGAGGGAGGTCAGCGTCGCGGCGCCCGCCCCCTTGCCGACGACGTCCCCCACGATGACGGTCCAGCGGCGTGGTCCGGTGGCCCGGATGTCGACGAAGTCGCCGCCGACGTTGGTCTCCGCCTCCGCGGGGCTGAGCTGGGCCGCGATGTCGATGCCAGGCACCTCGGGGACCCGCTGCGGGTACAGCCCCCGCTGCAGCACGGCGATCGTCTCGGTGCGCTCGGCCACCAGCTCGCGCAGCCGCCGCTCCACGTCGCGCTGGACCGTGACGTCGCGCAGGACGAGCAAGTGGCCGGTCGGGTCGTGGTGCTCGTCCGGCAGCGGGCTCACCGTCACGGCGACGTCCACGGTCGACCGGTCGGGGGAGGTCAGCGAGCAGGACCCGGACACCGGGCCGTGGGCGGCGGCCGAGAGCAGCCCGGCGAGAGCGGGCAGCAGGTCGACGGCGGGCCTGCCGGTCACGCGGCGCGCGGGCAGGCGCAGCAGGGCGAGCCCTGCCGGGTTCACGTCGACGACCCGGCCCACCGCGTCCAGCACGAGCACAGCGTCCGGGATCCGGTCGACGATCTTCTTGCGCCCGACCGGGATGAGGTCGAGCAGCCGGAACCGGAAGAGGCCCCACACCAGGACCAGACCCGTGACGCTGAACGCGATGGGGGTCAGGTCGACCAGGTCCATGCCCGGAACCTGCAGGTTGTACAGGGCGTTGAGCACCATCGGCGCCAGCACGACGGCGATCAGCGACCACGCGACCCACCGGTGCCGGTCGGTCACCTTCAGCAGCCCCTGCACCAGCACGAAGGTCGCCGCCAGCATCAGGGAGTAGCTGTAGACGAGGTGGGCCCAGAAGAGCGGGCCGGACGAGATGACGAGCTGGCCGACGTCGTCCGGGCTGACGCTGACCGACCGCACGAGGTCGTGCGTGGCCGGCACGGCCAGGGCGGCCAGGACGACGACGGGCTCGACGAGCAGCAGCGCCACGTCCCGGTGGCGCAGCCGCCGTCGTCGTCCCGTGTACTGCAGCGCGAAGGCCCACATGGCCGGGGGCACCAGCACGATGCCGAGGTACTTCAGGTCGCCCCACAGCTCGACCTGCTGCCGGCTCTGCGCCGACACCTCGAGCGCATAGCAGAGCGTCCACACGCCCGCGGCCAGCGTGAGCACGGTGAGCGCGCGAGCAGCGGCAGCGTGACGGTTCGTCCACACGTACGCGGCCACGGCGACGTACGCGGCGGCTCCGGCCAGGAGCGCCACGCCGAGCGGAACGATGCCGTCGTCCACGCCACCCCCAGCTGTGCGACGTCCAGGCTATCGGGGCTCGCGCCGAGGCGAAGCGGCCGAACGGGCGGTGAGCTCAGCCCGTCGCGGGGGGTCGGCCCCGGGCCGTGCGCAGGTCAGGGCACCGACCTCCAGGGCGCGCAGGAGAGCGGGCCGGACGGCGTCCGTCGTCCACCCGAACGGGCCCCCAGGATCGAGGCACGCCGCGCGAGCACCGAGGAGGCCGGCGTCGAGCAGGCCGCTGAGGAGTCCTGACATGAACGCGTCGCCGGCGCCGACGGTGTCGACGACCTGGACGGACGGCGACGGCAGGTGCAGCGGCCGGTCAGGCTGCTCCCGCACCCAGGCGACCGCACCGTCCGCACCTCGGGTGAGGACCACGAGCTGCGGTCCGCTGCGCGCCCACCGCGCGGCCGCCGCGACCGGGTCGGGAGCAGCGGTGCCGGCGTACAACCACGCCAGGTCGTCGTCACTGGCCTTGACGACGTCGGCGCCGGCGACGAGCCGCTCGACGACCGGTCTCTCGTCGGCCGCGCTGCCGATGAGCCCCGGACGGAGGTTGGGGTCGTAGGACGTCGTGATGCCGGCCTCGGCGGCCCGTACCAGCAGGCGGTGGACGTCGGCCGCGCCGGGAGGCAGGGCCGACCCGATGGAGCCGGCGTGCAGGTGGAGCACGTCGGCGAGGTCGACGGTCGGGAGCGCCCAGTCGACGTCGAACTCGTAGGTGGCCGCGCCGTCGTCGTCCAGCACGGCGGTGGCCGTGGACGTCCGGCCGTCGACGACGGATCCGGGGGAGAGCCGGACGCCGTCCGCCTCGAGGTGCCGGCGCAGCAGGTCGCCGTCGGCGTCCGAGCCGACCCGGGTGGCCAGGGTCACGTCGTGCCCGAGCCGTGCGAGCCCCACGGCCACGTTCGCGGGGCTCCCCCCGGCATGGCGGTCGACGACACCGCCGTGCCGCGCCACGACGTCGACGAGCGACTCACCGGCGACGAGGACCGTCACCCCCGGCCCGCCGGCTCGCCCTCGGGGTGATCGCGCAACCACGCGACGACCTCGCCGGCATGGGCGTCGGGTGGGAACACCGGGTACCAGACGTGCTCGATCGCGCCGTCGGCCACCAGCAGCGTCAGCCGGCGCAGCAGCCGCTGGCCCGCCACGTCGAACGTCGGCAGCCGCAGCCCGTCCGTGAGCCGGTGCCGGTCGTCGGACAGCAGCGGGAAGGGCAGGTGCAGGCGTTCGACGGCCTCCGCCTGGTCGGCGGTCGACTGCGTCGACAGGCCGAGGACGCGCACGCCCAGCTCGGTGAGCTCGGCGTGGTGGTCGCGGAAGGCGCAGCTCTCCGGCGTGCAGCCGCGGGCACCCGGGATCGCGTCCCAGTCGTCCACGAGCGGTGCCTGCCCGGGCCGTCCCGTGCGCGGGTAGGCGTAGACGACGCTGCGACCAGCAAGGGCGGCCAGATCGACGTGCTGGCCGTCCGTGTCCGTCAGGGCGACGTGCGGCAGCGTCGCGCCGGGGAGGTGAGCGGCGCCCCCGTCGTCTACCGGCCGCGGGAGGCCTGGCGGCAGCGTGTCAGGGTCGTGGACCGGCGTGACGGGACAGCTCATCGCCCGTGCTCGAAGTCGACGACGCTGTAGGCGCGCAGCTTGCTGAGCTGGTGGTGGCTCTCGATCACGCGGATGGTGCCGCTGCGCGACCGCATGACCAGCGAGTGGGTCGTGGCCCCGCCCGCCCGGTAGCGGACGCCCTTCAGCAGCTCGCCGTCCGTGATGCCGGTGGCCACGAAGAAGACGTTGTCGCCGCGCACGAGGTCCTGCGTGTGCAGCACCCGTCCCAGCTCGTCGCCGGCGGCCGCCATCTTGGCCCGCTCGGCGTCGTCCCGCGGCCAGAGCCGACCCTGGATCGTGCCGCCCAGGCAGGTGATCGCGCAGGCGGTGATGATGCCCTCCGGCGTGCCGCCGATCCCGAGCAGCAGGTCGACCCCGGTGTCAGGGCGCGCGGCCATGATGGACCCTGCGACGTCGCCGTCCGAGATGAGCCGGATGCGGGCGCCCGTGGCTCGGATCTCCTCGATGATCTGCCGGTGCCGTGGCCGGTCCAGCACCATCACCGTGACGTCGTCGGGCTGCTCGTTCTTGGCCTGGGCGACCCGGTCGATGTTCTCGGCGACGGAGAGCCGGATGTCGACCGCCTCAGCGGCCTCCGGGCCCGTGACGAGCTTCTCCATGTAGAAGACGGCGCTCGGGTCGTACATCGACCCGCGCTCGGCGACGGCCATGACCGCTATCGCGTTGTTCTGGCCGTTGGCGCACAGGCTGGTGCCGTCGATCGGGTCGACCGCGACGTCGCAGTCCGGCCCGCTTCCATCGCCGACGGCCTCGCCGTTGAACAGCATGGGCGCGTTGTCCTTCTCGCCCTCGCCGATGACCACGACGCCGTTCATCGACACCGTGCCGATGAGCGCGCGCATGGCCCCGACCGCCGCGCCGTCTGCCCCGTTCTTGTCGCCACGGCCGACCCAGCGACCTCCCGCCAGGGCGGCGGCCTCGGTCACCCGCACCAGCTCGAGGGCCAGGTTGCGGTCAGGCTCCTCGGCCACTGCCTGCAGCCCTGGGAGCGACTCCGTCGCTGTGCTCGCAGGCGGGTCGACGACGTCAGGCATGCGGGCTCCTCGCACTCGGGTTGTCGCGTCAGATCGTATCGGGGTGGTGACGCAGCTGGGCCGGCCACCGGTGACGCGCGACGTCGCCGCGTCCGTGACAATGGGCCACGACGTCGACAATGGGAGACGACGCCGTGGGGTGGACGTCACGGCCGGAGACTCGAACCGACGGCGAGGAGCCGCAGTGGTGGACGAAGGCAGCCGACAGCCCGGCAGCCACGACGTCGACGCGGAGCAGAGCGTCGGCGCGGACCAGAGCCCTGAGGTGGGCAGGGCCGGTGAGGTGGGCAGGGCCGGTGAGGTGGGCAGGGTCGACGAGGTGGTCGTGGACGACGCGGCGCTGGCGGTCGCGCGGGAGCGAGAGCTCGCGCGCGAGCAGTCGCGCCTGCGCGCCGTCGAGCGCCGGCGCGCCACCTGGCCGAACATGGTGGCTTCGCTGCTGGTCGTGCTGGGGATCGTCGTGGGGCTGCTGCTGCTCGTGCCGCACACGAACGCGATCGTCCAGCCGCCGGTCGACGTGGCGCTGGGCGCGCGCGCGGCCGCCGAGCAGGTCGAGTTCACGCCGTCGGTGCCGTCCGGGCTGCCGGACGGCTGGCGAGCGACGAGTGTCCGCACCACCAGGTCGACCGGCTCCGTGCTCACGTGGCACGCCGGCTACATGACCGCCGACGACCAGTACGCCGCTGTCGAGCAGGGCAAGGACGTGCCGGTGGAGTGGCTGCGCTCGCAGACGAACCGTGGCCGCGAGGACGGCACGCAGCAGGTGGACGGCGTCGCGTGGCGCAGGTTCGTGCGCGCGCCCAAGGTGCAGAACAGCCTCGTCCACGAGCGGGACGGCGTCACGACGATCGTCACGGGCACCGCCAGCTTCGAGGACCTGGCCGTCCTCGCCGCGAGCCTGCACCCGGCCGGCTAGCTCTCGTCGCCGTCCGGCGCGCCGGCGGCCCGGGCGGCGTCGAGGCGCTGCCGCGCGCCGTCGAGCCATTGCTGGCACCGGGTGGCCAGCGCCTCACCGCGCTCCCACAGGGCCAGCGACTCCTCGAGGCTGGCGCCCCCCGCCTCGAGCCGGCGCACCACGTCGACGAGCTCGTCCCGCGCCTGCTCATAGCTGAGGCTGTCGAGATCGGTCTGGGCGGCGCCGCTGCCGCGGTCAGAGCTGGTCACGGTCGGACCCTACCGACGCCTGCCGACAGCCGGCTCCGGCGCTACGGACGAGTGCCTGCACCCTCACCGCTGCTGCACCGTCGCAGCGATGTCGCCGCCGGCGACGCGCAGCCGCACCCGATCGCCGTTCGTCACGTCGCCGGGTTGCCGGACGACCGCGCCGTCCCGCCGCTGTACCACGGCGTAGCCGCGCTCCAAGGTGGCGGCCGGTGAGAGGGCGCGCACCTGCGTGGCCAGGTGCCGGACGTCGTCGGCTCCGCGGTCGAGGCGGGCGCCGAAGCATCGTCGCGCCCGGTCACGTGCGTCGGTCACCGCCTGCTCGCGGCTGTCGACGATGCGCTGCGGGTCGGCGAGCGACGGCCGGGAGAGCAGGCCGTCGAGCACGGCCTGCTCGTGCCGCACCGCTCCGGTGACGGCGCGTCGCAGACGTGCGGTCACGGAGTCGAGACCGTCCTGCTGCTCGGCCACGTCGGGCACCACCGCCTTGCCCGCGTCGGTCGGCGTGGAGGCTCGGTGGTCGGCGACGAGGTCGAGCAGCGGGGTGTCGACCTCGTGACCGATGGCGCTGACCACCGGAGTGCGGGCTGCGGCGACGGCACGCACGAGGGTCTCGTTGCTGAACGGCAGCAGGTCCTCGAGCGAGCCGCCGCCACGGGCGATGACGATGACCTCCACGGTCGGGTCGTCGTCCAGCTCGCGCAACGCCGCCGTCACCTCGGCCACGGCGTTGACCCCCTGCACGGCGACCTGCCGGACGGCGAAGCACACGGCGGGCCACCGTCGTCGGGCGTTCTCGACGACGTCACGCTCAGCCGCGCTGGCGCGCCCGCACACGAGGCCGACCACGCCGGGCAGGAAGGGCAGGGGCTTGCGCCGGGACGGCTCGAGGAGGCCCTCGGACGCGAGCAGCCGCTTGAGGTGCTCGATGCGGGCGAGCAGCTCGCCGACGCCGACGGGCCGGATGGCGTCGGCTTGGAGCTGCAGCGTCCCTCGTTTCTCCCAGAACTGGGGACGCGCATGGATGACGACGCGGGCGCCATCCGTGAGCTCGGTGGGCATGGCTTCGAGGAACCGCTGGTGCACCGTGACGGGCAGCGAGAAGTCGACGTCGGCGTCGCGCAGGGTGAGGTAGGCCACGCTCGTGCCCGGCCGCCGCACGAGCTGGACGACCTGGCCCTCGACCCACACCGCGGGCATGCGGGCGATGTAGGCGGCCATCTTCGTGCTGAGCAGCCGCACCGGCCACGGGCGTTCCGGTGTCGTCTCGAGCGCCCGCTCGGGGAGGGGCTGCCGGGGTTGCGCCGTGCTCACCGCGTCACTGTACGCACGCGCGCTCGGGCCCTCGGCGCGCACGACCTACGATGGGAGGCGTGACCGACACTGCGACCGACCAGGCTGCGGCAGCGACGAAGCGCGTCCTGCTGGCGGCGCCGCGTGGGTACTGCGCCGGCGTCGACCGAGCGGTCATCGCCGTCGAGAAGGCTCTCGACCTCTACGGGCCACCGGTGTACGTCCGCAAGCAGATCGTGCACAACCGGCACGTGGTGGCGACCCTGGAGAAGCGCGGGGCCGTCTTCGTGGAGGAGACGAACGAGGTGCCCGTGGGGGCCACCGTCGTCTTCTCGGCGCACGGTGTCGCGCCCGTGGTGCACCAGGAGGCGGCGGCCCGCGCGCTGAAGACGATCGACGCGACCTGCCCCCTCGTGACCAAGGTCCACCACGAGGCGAAGCGGTTCGCGGCGGACGACGTCGACATCCTCCTCATCGGCCACGAGGGCCATGAGGAGGTCGTCGGCACCTCGGGTGAGGCGCCCGAGCACATCCACCTGGTCAACGGCCCGGACGACGTGGATGCCGTGACGGTCCGCGACCCGGAGCGGGTGGTCTGGCTGTCGCAGACGACGCTCTCGGTCGACGAGACGATGGAGACGGTGCGGCGTCTTCGGCAGCGGTTCCCGAAGCTGCAGGACCCGCCGAGCGACGACATCTGCTACGCCACGCAGAACCGGCAGGTCGCGATCAAGCGCATCGCGCCCGAGGCCGACCTCGTGATCGTGGTGGGCTCGCGTAACTCGTCGAACTCCGTGCGGCTCGTCGAGGTGGCGCTCGAGCACGGCGCTGGGGCTGGGCACCTCGTGGACTACGCGGACGAGATCGACGAGAGCTGGCTGGAGGGCGTGACCACGGTCGGCGTCACGAGCGGCGCCAGCGTGCCCGAGCTGCTGGTGCGTGACGTGCTCGCCTGGCTGGCTGCCCGAGGCTTCGACACCGTGGAGGAGGTGCGCGCGGCCGAGGAGAGCCTGCTGTTCTCGCTGCCCAAGGAGCTGCGCCGCGACCTCAAGGCGGCCGAGGCTGCGCACGCCGCCGCCTCTGACACCGCGGACAGCCCGGCCGGCGCGGACGACGTCGCTCCGGCGCCAGCCCACTGATCCACGCCGGCGCAGCAGCTGCGGCACCTCAGCCCGCCTGGCGTCGCACGGACTGAGGTTCGGCCGGCACGTCGTCCAGCAGCTCGACCGCGGTGAGTGGTCGGGGGGTCGTCTCGACGGCGTCCGGCTCGGCGAGGTCGGAGCTCGTCAGGTCGAGATCGCGCATGCGACGGGCCGTGACGAGCACCCGCCGCTCGAGGGTGCCGACGAGGGCGTTGTAGTCCTCGACGGCGCGGTGCAGCGTGCTGCCCAGCTTCGCCGTGCGACCGCCGAGGGTGCCGAGCCGCTCGTAGAGCTCGCGGCCCACGTCGAACAACGCCTTCGCGTTGCCGGCCAGGGCGTCCTGCTGCCAGGTGTACGCGACGGTGCGCAGCAGCGCGAGGAGGGTCGCGGGCGAGGCGAGCACGACGTGCCTGGCCATGGCGTCGTCGTGCAGGCTCGGGTCGGCGTCGAGGGCGGCCGCCAGCACCGCATCGCCCGGCACGAAGCAGACCACCATCTCCGGCGTGGGCGAGAACGACTGCCAGTAGGCCCGGGCGGCCAGGGTGTCGACGTGGCCGCGCAGCGCCTTGGCATGCGCCCCGAGCAGCTGCTGCCGTGACGCGTCGTCCGACGCCGCGCTGGCGTCGAGGAACGCGCTCATCGGCGCCTTGGCGTCGACCACGAGGTTCTTGCCGCCGGGGAGCCGGACGACGAGGTCGGGCCGCACGGCTCGGCCGTCGGGACCGAGGGCCGTCGGCTGCTCGGAGAAGTCGACGCGCGCCAGCATGCCCGCGTGCTCGACCACCCGTCGCAGCTGCGTCTCGCCCCACAGCCCGCGGCTGTTCGACGACCGCAGGGCCCCCACGAGCGCGGACGTCTGGTCGCGCAGCGCCTCGCCGGACGCCGTGACCGTCTGCAGCTGCTGGCCGAGCCGCGCGTACTGCTCGACCCGGTCGCGCTCGAGCGTGGCGACCTGCCGCTCCACGCGGCCGAGGCTGTCGCGCAGCGGGGCCAGGACGGACGTCAGCTCGCGGTCCTGCGCCGCAGCGGACTCCAGGTCGCTGACCCGGGCCAGCAGCAGGTCTCGCTCCGCGGCGACGCGGGCGTGCCGTGCCGCTAGCACGAAGCGTGTGACCGCAGCAGCGGCCAGCCCGCCGAGCGTCATGCCGGCGACGAACGCGACGAGGGTCGTGGTGTCCATGGCCGACACGGTGCCACCGACCACCGACAGGCCTACGGCCGAGTGGCTGACCAAAGGGGGCGAGCGACGTGCGTGGATCCACGTCACGACGCCTCAGCAGCTCCTCGTCGACAACATCTGTTCGGTCGGGGACTGGGCCTGGTCGACGCCCACCTGCTCGCCACGGCGCGCATCAATCCTGGTATGGCGATCCGGACGCGTGACCGGGCCTTGGGGAAGGGCCGCGGTCGAGCTCGGCCTCGCGGCAGCGCTCGACGGCTCGTCCCCGACCACTCGGTAGACTCTCCGTCTCGTGGCCCTCACCATCGGAATCGTCGGACTGCCCAACGTCGGCAAGTCCACCCTCTTCAACGCGCTGACGAAGAACGACGTGCTGGCGGCGAACTACCCGTTCGCGACGATCGAGCCGAACATCGGCGTGGTGCCCCTGCCGGACGAGCGGCTCGGGAAGCTGGCCGAGATCTTCGGCAGCGCCCGGATCCTGCCGGCGACCGTGTCGTTCGTCGACATCGCGGGCATCGTCAAGGGGGCCAGCGAGGGAGAAGGCCTGGGCAACAAGTTCCTGGCGAACATCCGCGAGGCCGACGCGATCTGCCAGGTGATCCGTGCCTTCGGCGACCCGGACGTCATCCACGTCGGCGGTGAGGTCGACCCGGAGTCCGATCTCGAGACCATCAACACGGAGCTCATCCTGGCCGACCTGCAGACCCTCGAGAACGCGATCCCGCGGCTCGAGAAGGAGGTCAAGGGCAAGAAGACCGATGCGAAGGTGCTGGACGCGGCCCGCGCCTCGCAAACGTTGCTGGAGAAGGGCATCACGCTCTTCGCGGGGGCGTCGGACGCCGGGATCGACCTAGCCGATATCCGGGACCTCTCGCTGCTCACGACCAAGCCGTTCCTCTACGTGTTCAACCTCGACGAGGACGGCCTCGCCGACGAGGCGCTCAAGGCTCGCCTGCGTGCGCTGGTCGCACCGGCTGAGGCGATCTTCCTCGACGCCAAGGTGGAGGCCGAGCTGGCCGAGCTCGACGCGCAGGACGCCGCCGAGCTGCTGGCCGGGATCGGCCAGGAGGAGTCCGGTCTCGATCAGCTGGCGCGAGTCGGCTTCCGCACGCTCGGGCTGCAGACGTACCTGACTGCCGGCCCCAAGGAGTCGCGCGCCTGGACGATCCACCAGGGCTGGACGGCGCCCCAGGCTGCCGGGGTCATCCACACCGACTTCCAGCGGGGCTTCATCAAGGCCGAGGTCGTGTCCTTCTCCGACCTGGTCGACGCCGGCTCGATGGCCGAGGCCAAGGCCCGGGGCAAGGTGCGGATCGAGGGCAAGGACTACGTGATGGCCGACGGCGACGTCGTCGAGTTCCGCTTCAACGTGTGAACACCGTGGGCAGCTGCTGTGTCAAGGCGCGCGCTGCAGCTGGTGGCGGCGACCGAACAGATCGAGATTCGTCACCGCATCGAAGATCTCGGTCGGCGATGCCCTGAACAGCTGGGACATGGAGGTCTCAGGTCCCAGGTCGGCAGGAACTGGTCGAGGAGGAACGGTTCGGTCACGGTCGTCTCCTCCGCTTCAACTCTCCACCAGTGCCTGAGCTTCAACCGGCGTGGCGTGGTTGGGCCGCTGGCGACCCGCTCCTAG
>DASSTJ010000195.1:0-11987 GCA_035707965.1 Actinomycetales bacterium | reverse complement strand
GAGCCGTGCCGGGGCCGGATGCGCGGTGGATCGCTCCCGCGGAGCGAGCCACCTCCACCGCGGTGACGCCGAGCAGGGGTGGTTTGTCCTTGAGGGCGCGCGTCGCCCTTGCCTGCGTCGCGTCGGCGTGCGTGGTGCTGGTCGCGGCGGGCTTCGCGCTGACCGTGGTGCTGCGGCACCAGCAGGACGACGCCCTCGACCGCCAGCTCGCCGCTGTCGTCCGCGTCGTGCGGCCGGCGCTCGTCGGGGAGGCGGCCGGCCGGCGTCCGGCGGCGACGAGCAGCCGCGAGCGTCTCGCCAACCAGGTCGCCCGTGCCGCCGGCACCGACTACGTGGCGGTGGCCGTGCAGGACGGGCAGGTCGTCGCGGCGTCCGGCACGGCCGCCCTGCGGGACCCCGCGCAGGTCGCGCGCAGCGAGCCCGGGTGGGCCACCGTGGCGACCAGCGACGGGACGTACCGGGTGAGCACGGTCGTCGCGGGAAGCGGACTGCTGGTCTCGGTAGGCCTGCCGACAGCGCCCGCCGAGCAGCAGACCAGGACCGTCCGACGGTCGGTGCTGCTTGTCGGCGTCGTCGCCGTCGTCGTGGCGGCGCTCCTCGGCTGGGTGGTCGCCGAGCCCGCGCTACGGCCGCTGAGGCGCCTGGTGGACCGCGTCCGGACCACGGGCGGCGGCGGCCCGCGCCCGCCGTGGGCGCCGGGCACGCCGGAGGTCGACGAGGTCGCGATGGCACTGGACGACCTCGACGCGCGGCTCGTCACCAGCCAGGCGCGTGAGCGGCAGGCCCTGGAGGCCGCCCGCGGGTTCGCGGCGTCGGCGAGCCACGAGCTGCGCACGCCGTTGACCAGCATGAGCACCGACCTCGCGGTGCTCGCTGCGCACGAGGACCTGCCGGCGCCGGACCGCCGTGACGTGGTGGAGTCTCTGCGTCGCGGCCAGGAGCGGCTGCAGGTGACGCTGCAGTCCCTCGAGCAGCTGGCCCGCGGCGAGCTGCTCGACGACACGGCGCTCGAGCCCATCGACCTGGCCGGCCTGCTGCTGCAGCTCGCCGGCGAGGTGGGGCGGCATGACGGCGTGCGGGTGGTCGCGGTCGTGCCAGGCCGGCAGGTCGTGGCGCGTACGTGGGCGCCAGGGCTGCGCCTGACCGTGGAGAACCTGGTGCGCAATGCCGCACGGCACGGCGAGGCGCACCAGGTCAGGCTCACGCTGCAGCAGCGCGGGCGGAGCTGGTGGCTCCTCGTGGACGACGACGGACGCGGACTGCCGTCGTCCGAGCGTGAGCGGGTGCTCGGCCGGTTCGTGCGTGGCAGCACGGCCAGCGGTGCCGGCTCGGGGCTCGGGATGGCACTCGTGCAGCAGCAGGCGCAGCTGCACGGCTGGGACGTCGCGCTCGACGAGTCCCCGCTCGGCGGCCTGCGCGTGACGCTCGGGCCGATCACGGCGCAGGCGCGTTAGCGTCGGGACGTGCGAGCTCTCCGGTCGGCGGCGGTGGGCTGCCTCGTCGCGGCTGCCTGCTTGCTGCTCGCCGCCTGCTCGGGCGGCTCGCCGGGCACGACCCCGAACACGGCCGCGTCGTCCAGCACCGCGCCACCCAGCGAGACGACGTCCCCCAGCCCGACGACGTCCACGCCCACCGGTCCCGATGCCTGGGGACCCACGGCCGCCGAGCTGGCGCAGGCGCGCGCCGACGTCGCGAAGCTGAGCGTGCGGCAGCTCGCCGGGCAGCTGGTCGTCGCCCGCTACAGCGGCCGCAGCGCCACGTCGGCCGCGCACGCGGTCACACGGCTGCACCTGGGTGGCGTGATCCTGTTCGACGACAACGTGCCGTCGAACCTGGTGAGTGGTCTGCGCTCCAGCGCCGCCAACGTGCAGAAGGCGATGGCGGACGACGGACGCGACTGGCCGGCGATCATCGCGGTGGACCAGGAGGGCGGCCCCGTCGCGCGCGTCGGAACGCCGGCCACCGAGTTCACCGGCGCCATGGCGCTGGGTGCCGCGGCCGACCGCACGTTGCCGGCGAAGGTGGGTGAGGCCTCGGGTGACGAGCTGCGCGCGCTCGGCTTCACGATGGTCTTCGCACCTGACGCCGATGTCACCATCGGCTCCAGCGACCCCACGATCGGCGTCCGCTCGCCCGGCTCCCTGCCCGAGACGGTGGCGCGCGTGGCGACCGGCCTGCTGGACGGCTATCGCGAGGCGGGCATCGTGCCCGTCGCCAAGCACTTCCCCGGCCACGGCAGCGTCACGGCGAACAGCCACGTCACCCTGCCCGTGCAGCGAGCGTCGCTGGAGACCTTGCAGTCCCGGGACTTCGTGCCGTTCCAGGCGCTCGTCGACGACTCGGCGCCCGCGATCATGGTCACGCACATCGACGTGCGGACGCTCGACCCGGGCGTGCCGTCGTCGCTGTCGCGCGAGGTCATCACGGGCCAGCTGCGGGACGCGTTGGGGTTCAAGGGGCTCGTCGTGACCGACGCGCTCGACATGGACGCGGTCACTGAGCACGACACCAGCTCGGAGGCGGCGGTGAAGGCGGTGCAGGCAGGCGCTGACGTGCTGCTGATGCCGGCGGATCCGGAGGCGGCGATCGACGGGCTGGCGCAGGCGGTCGAGAAGGGCACCATCACCAAGGGCCGGCTGGTGGAGTCGGCGGCCAGGACGGTCGCCCTGATGCGCGACGTCGCGCAGCACCCGATGCCGCCGGCGAGCACGGTGGGCAGCAACGGCGCCGTCGCCCGGGCAGTGGCGACGTCCTCGACCACCGTCGTCAGCGGGCCGTGCTCGGGACGTCTCGTCGGGTCGGCGGTGCGAGTCGTCGGCGGGACGTCGACCGACCGCGCCCGCTTCACCGCCGCGGCGCGCAAGGCGGGGCTCCGCACCGGTTCCGGCACCCTGGTGCGCCTGTTGAGCACCGGGTCGAGCCGCGGCAGCGGTGAGGTCGTGGTGGCCCTCGACACCCCGTACGGCCTGGCGCAGAGCTCGGCGTCGACAGCGCGCATCGCCGCCTACGGCCGCACCCCCTCGGTGTTCGCCGCAGTGATGGCGGTGCTCACCGGCCACGTGTCCGCGCTCGGGCACCTGCCGGTGAAGGTCGGCTCGTACGCGATCGGCACCGGCTGCCCGCGGTGATCCGGGGCGGCCTCACCCCGGTCCGGAGCCTGCCAGCACCTCGACCAGCCGGTCGACGAGTGGGCGCTGGCTGGCGACGAGCTTGACACGCGCTGTCTCCAGGTCCAGCCACTCCACCCGGTCGATCTCCGGGAACTCCCGCTGCCGACCGGACCGTGGCGGCCACTCGAGCGTGAACGTGCCCGGCACGATCCGCGTGGGCTCCAGGTCGCCCTCGACCGCCCAGACCGTGATCACCTTGGAGCCGGACCGGACGTCGCCCAGCGGGAGCCAGTCGCCGTCCGGCGGCGGGAGCCCCAGCTCCTCGCTGAACTCGCGCGCGGCGGCGTCGGCGGCGTCCTCGCCGTCGACCAGCTCACCCTTCGGGACGGACCAGGCGGCGTCGTCCTTGCGTGCCCAGAACGGCCCGCCCATGTGCCCGAGCAGCACGCGCACGCCGTCCGGGTCACGGCGGAACAGCAGCAGCCCGGCGCTGGGTCGAGAGGCCACGCGCTGAGCATGTCACCACGGCGCACGTCGGTGCCGGTGCCCGATAACGAGAGGCAGCCCGGCAGCCGCTCCTCCTATCCTGGGACCCGTGCGGGGCCAGCAGTCGTGACGTCGGAACCGGGGAGAACCGACGCCGGACCGCGCCACCGACCCTCGCGCGAGGGCGGGGCGCGGCGCTCGCGGCCGCGCCGTGCCAAGCGGGGCGCGGCACAGCGCGACGAGCACCAGCGCGCGGACCGGCACCGTCCGCGACTCAGTCCCGAGCAGGTGGAGCAGCGGCGCGCCTCGGTGCCCGAGCTCACCTACCCCGAGCTGCCCGTCTCAGCGGTTCGCGACGAGATCGCCGAGCTGATCCGTGGCCATCAGGTCGTCGTGGTCGCGGGCGAGACCGGGTCGGGCAAGACGACCCAGCTGCCCAAGATCTGTCTCGAGCTGGGGCGGGGAGCGGCCGGCATGATCGGGCACACGCAGCCGCGCCGGATCGCCGCGCGCACCGTCGCCGAGCGTCTCGCCGAGGAGATCGGCACGGACGTCGGCGAGCTCGTCGGCTGGCAGGTGCGCTTCACCGACCGGGTCAGCGACCGCACGCTGGTCAAGGTGATGACCGACGGCATCCTGCTCGCCGAGATCCAGCGCGACCGCATGCTGTCCCGCTACGACACGCTCATCATCGACGAGGCCCACGAACGCAGCCTGAACATCGACTTCATCCTCGGCTACCTCAAGACGTTGCTCCCGAGGCGGCCTGACCTCAAGGTCGTCATCACGTCGGCGACCATCGACGTCGAGCGGTTCTCGCAGCACTTCGACGGCGCGCCGGTCATCGAAGTGAGCGGTCGCACGTACCCGGTCGAGGTGCGCTACCGGCCCGTCGTCGACCCCGATGACCCTGACTCCGACCCGGACCGCGACCAGGTGCAGGCGATCAGCGACGCCGTCGTGGAGCTGCAGGCCGAGGGGGACGGCGACGTGCTCGTCTTCCTGTCCGGTGAGCGGGAGATCCGCGACACCGCCGACGCGCTGAACGCCTTGTCGCTCAAGCACACGGAGGTGCTCCCGCTCTACGCGCGACTGTCCGCAGCCGACCAGCACCGGGTGTTCCAGCCTCATTCCGGCCGCCGCGTGGTGCTGGCGACGAACGTCGCGGAGACGTCGCTGACGGTGCCGGGCATCCGCTACGTGGTCGACCCGGGCACGGCACGGATCTCGCGGTACAGCCGACGGCTGAAGGTGCAGCGTCTGCCGATCGAGAAGATCAGCCAGGCGTCGGCCAACCAGCGAGCCGGCCGGTGCGGACGTGTGGCCGACGGCATCTGCATCCGGCTGTACTCGCAGGAGGACTTCGAGTCGAGGCCGGAGTTCACCGACCCGGAGATCCTGCGCACCAACCTGGCCGCGGTCATCTTGCAGATGACGGCCATCGGGCTCGGCGACATCGCGGCGTTCCCGTTCGTGGAGCCGCCGGACCGTCGGGCGGTGCGCGACGGCGTACAGCTGCTGCACGAGCTCGGGGCGATCGCGTCCGACGAGGTCGACCCCCGCCGCAAGCTGACCCCCGTCGGGCGCCAGCTCGCGCAGCTGCCCCTCGACCCGAGGCTCGCGCGCATGCTGGTCGAGGCCGACAAGGAAGGCTGCCTGCGCGAGGTGCTGGTCGTCGCAGCGGCTCTCTCCATCCAGGACCCGAGGGAACGGCCGCCGGACCAGCAGCAGCAGGCTGACCAGCACCACGCCAGGTTCGCGGACCCGACGTCCGACTTCTTGACCTGGCTCAATCTGTGGCGCTACCTGCGGGAGCAGCAGAAGAGGTTGTCGTCCAACCAGTTCCGCAAGATGTGCCGGGCCGAGCACCTGCACTACCTGCGCGTGCGCGAGTGGCAGGACGTGCGCAGCCAGCTGCAGCAGGGCGTGAAGGCGGTCGGCTTGTCGCTGTCCGGCTCGGTCGACGAGATCGACGCCGCCGGGCGGGCCGACCACCTGCACCGCGCGTTGTTGTCGGGTCTGCTGTCGCACGTCGGCCTGCGCGAGGGGGAGACGCGCGACTACCTGGGTGCGCGGGGTGCGAAGTTCGCGGTCTGGCCCGGGTCGGCGCTGGCGAAGAAGCCGCCGACCTGGGTGATGGCGGCCGAGCTGGTGGAGACGTCGCGACTCTGGGGGCGCACGGTCGGCCGCATCGAGCCCGAGTGGGCCGAAGCCCTCGCCCCTCACCTCGTGAAGCGCACCTACAGCGAGCCGCGATGGTCGTCGAAGCGCGGCGCCGTCGTCGCGGACGAGCGCGTGACGCTGTACGGCATCCCGATCGTCGCGCAGCGCACCGTGGGTTACGGCCGCATCGACCCCGCGCTCTCGCGCGAGCTGTTCATCCGGCACGCGCTCGTGGAGGGTGACTGGCGCACGCGACACCGCTTCTTCCACGCCAACCGCGAGCTCCTCCAGGACGTCGAGGAGCTGGAGCAGCGCACCCGACGGCGTGGCCTCGTGGTGGACGACGAGACCCTGTTCGCCTTCTACGACGCGCGCATCCCCGCCGACGTCGTGTCGGGCCGGCACTTCGACGCCTGGTGGAAGAGGGAACGGCACGAGCTGCCGGACCTGCTCACGTTCACGCCTGACCTGGTCGTCACCGACGAGGGGCAGCAGGTCAGCGAGGAGGACTTCCCGACGACCTGGCGTGTCGGTGACACCGACCTCGCCGTGACGTACCAGTTCGAGCCGGGATCAGCAGCCGACGGCGTCACGGTGCACGTGCCGTTGGCGCTGCTGGCGGCGTTGCGTCCCGAGCCCTTCGGCTGGCAGATCCCCGGGCTACGTCAGGAGCTCGTCACCGCTCTCATCCGCGCGCTGCCCAAGGCGGTCCGCCGCAGCCTGATCCCCGCGCCGGACCGGTCCGCGCAGGTCCTCGAGTGGATCGCGGCCCAGGGCATCACCTGCGACGACGGCTCCCTTCTCGATGTGCTGAGCAACGGTCTCGAGCTGCAGACCGGCACCCGGGTCCCAGATGACGACTGGGCCCCGGACGTCGTCCCGCCTCATCTGCGCATCACCTTCCGCGTCGTCGACGAAGCGGGCCGCACTCTGGCGGAAGGCAAGGACCTGGGCATGCTGCAGGACCAGCTGCGGCCACGGGTCCAGGCGGCGCTGTCCGAGGCCGCGGACGACCTGGAGGTCGCCGGTCTGACCAGCTGGGCCGTAGACGAGCTGCCGCGCCGGCGGGACCTGCGGCAGGCCGGCCACACGGTCGAGGGCTTCCCCGCCCTCGTCGACGAAGGCCAGTCGGTCGCCGTCCGCGTGCTGCCGTCGGCGACCGATGCCGCGACCGCCCAACGTGCCGGGCTGCGGCGGCTGCTGCGGCTGGATCTGCCGCCGTCTACCACGTACGTGCTGGCGCGGCTGAGCAACGCCGACAAGCTCGCGCTCAGCAGGGCGGACTTCACGAGTGCTACCGGACTCCTCGACGACTGCACCGACGCCGCGGTCGACGCCCTCGTGGTCGAGCTCGCCGAGCCGGTCGACGTCCGCGATCGTGAGACGTACCAGCGGCTTCGCTCCCAGGTGAAGGCGCGGCTCGACGGCGCGGTGCTCGACGTCGTCCGGCAGGTGGAGCAGGTCCTGTCCCTCTCGTACGACGTGCGCTCACGGCTGTCGGGCACGGTGAGCATGCACCTGCTGCCGTCGCTCACCGACCTTCAGCACCAGCTGGAAGGGTTGGTGCACAACGGCTTCGTCACTCAAGCCGGCGCGACACGGTTGCCCGACCTCCAGCGCTACCTGCGTGCCATGCTCGTGCGCCTCGACAAGCTGCCCGACGACGTCGCGCGCGACCGAGGGCTGCAGGCGCAGGTCGCCATGGCGCGGGACGAGTACGACGCCGCGCTCGCCGCCGTCCGGCCAGGTCGACGACCGTCGCCCGAGCTGCTCGACGTCCGCTGGATGATCGAGGAGCTGCGCGTCAGCCTGTTCGCGCAGACGCTCCGCACGGCGTACCCCGTGAGCGCCAAGCGCATTCACCGCGCCATCGTCGCCGCGGCCTAGCTGGGTCCGTGCTACGCCGAGCTACAGTCGTTCCATGGAGGCGATCAGCCATCGGGAGATGCGCAACAACTCCCCCAGGTGCTGCGGAGAGTCGCGGCGGGAGAGTCGTTCGTCGTCACCAACAACGGTGTTCCCGCGGCCGTTCTGAGCCCCGTCCCGACCGACCGGCGCGGCGAGCTGGTTGCGGCAGGGCTGCTCCGACCGGGGGCCGGACTGAACCTCGATGAGCTGCCGGAACCGGTGACGTCCACGTTGTCCACGGCTGAGCTGCTGGACGAGGACCGCGGGTGACCTACGCGAGCTGACCCGAACAGCAGCCCGCGCGGGAGTCTCGCCAACGACGAGTCACCGCCTGCTCACCCAGCTCGACCTCTTGGCCCTCGACAGGTCGCTGCTGGGGCGGGCAGGCCAGCTGCCGTGCCCGCCGGGCACGTTCTTGCGCACTGCAGACGCGATCCACCTCGCCGCCGCGATGACGCTCGATGAAGCGGACGTGCTGACGTATGACCGTCGTCAGGCGCAGTGCGCAGCGCAGCACGGCTTCGCCGTGTGGTCGCCGGGCCGGGATCGCGACTGGTACCTGAGCTGACGTCGTCTGCCCAGGGTGCTGCTCTCGGGACCGTTCTCCGCGGTAGGTGGAGATCGACGGTGCAACGGCTCATCACCGGTGATGAGCAGCTGCACCGGCAGCCGGACCGTTCGGGGTACCGGTTCTGCCAGGATCAGGGAGTGAGCGAGGGCGGACCTGTGGTGCTGGACGTCGACACTGGCGTGGACGACGCCTGCGCTCTCCTGCTGGCAGCGCTGCACCCGCGGCTCGACCTCAGGGCGGTGACGTGCGTGGCCGGCAACGTCGGTGTCGATCAGGTCGTGCGCAACACGTTGCGGGTGCTTGCCGCGGCTGGTCGCGACGACGTGCCGGTGGCCGGGGGAGCGTCGCGGCCGCTGCTGGAGCCGGCGCGCGAGGCCCGGCACGTGCACGGCGAGGACGGGCTGGGCGACCTCGACGCCGGGGCGTTGGGGCTGCCGGAACCCACCGCTCAGCGGGACCCGAGGCATGCCGTCGAGCTGCTGCGCGACGTCCTGCTGGAGGCAGCCGGCACCGGTGAGCGCGTGACGCTGGTGCCGATGGCCCCGCAGACGAACGTCGCCCTGCTGCTGCGCACCTACCCGGAAGCGGCAGAAGGGTTGCGCCGCATCGTGTTCATGGGCGGGTCGGCGGGCGTCGGCAACGCGACGGCCAGCGCCGAGTTCAACGTCTGGCACGACCCGGAGGCCGCTGCCGTCGTGCTCGACGCGGCGCACGAGCTCGGCATCGAGGTCACGATGTACGGGCTGGACGTCTTCTACGACGTCAGGGTCTCGCGCGCCGATGCCCGCGAGCTGCTGGAGGCCGAGCACCCGGCGTCCCGCTTGGCCGGTGCGCTGATCGGCTTCCAGTGCGACCGGTTCGGCGCCGAGGACGCGACGATCGGTGACGCCGGCGCCGTCTGCGCGGTCCTCGACCCGAAAGGGCTCACGACCGCGCGGCACCCGGTCCACGTGGAGCTGGCGGGTGCGCGCACCCGCGGTCAGACCGTGGTGGACCGGCGCACCTGGTCGGGTGACCTCGAGCACGACGAGCACGAGCCTTCCCCCGCGCTGGTCGACGTGGCGCGGGGCGTCGACGGCCGTCGGTGGGCGCAGCTGTGGCTCGACACCGTCTCGCGCGCTTGAGGCCAGGGAGCGTCAGATGACCCAGGCGGCCAACGCTGGTGCCACTGCCTCGACGTCCGTCTGCTCGTGGTTGGCGATGGCGGCGACGAGGTCGTAGGCGTCGTCTTCAGGAGCGCGCACGTCGGCGTCGTTCATGATGTAGAAGACGCGGGTGCACACCCAGCCGAGGCGCTTGTTGCCGTCGATGAGCGGGTGGTTGCCCACCAGGCTCGACAGCAGGGCCGCCGCTTTGCGGTTCAGGTCCGGGTAGGCATCCTGACCGAACACCGTGGCCTGTGGTCGCATCAGGGCGGACTCGAGGAGGCCGTAGTCACGCACCTCAGGACGGCGACCGAGATACGCCTGGGCCGCTGCGAGCGCGTCCTCGATCGTCAGGAAGCGTGTCACTCGGCGAGACGGGCGAGCAGCGCAGCGTCCTCACGCAGGATCCTCGCGATGGCCTCGTCGCGCACCTGCGTGCGCCGGGACGTGTACTCCTCGATTGCCTTCAGCACGACCTGCTGCTTCGACAGGTTCTCTGCCTTCGCCGTCTCGTCGAGAGCCTTGTCGATCTCCGGCGTCGTGCGCAGCGTCATGGACATGGATCGAACGATACCACGGTGGTATCACTCTGACCAGCGCCGCGCCTTCCGGGCGCAGCGCATCCGTGAGGGCTACTCGTGCTGTCCTACAGCGGCTGACCATCGGCCGACATCAGCTCACGCTGCCTGGAGCAGCCTCAGGACGAGGACGGACGGCCGCCCCTGCACGCGCGTCAGCGCGATGGTCGCCTCGGCGTCGCCGGTCAGCCGCAGCTGGCGACGCAGCTGAACGGGGTCGACGGCGCTGCCGCGCTTCTTGATCGTGAGGACGCCGACCCCGCGGTCGCGCAGGTACGTGCGCAGGGTCTTCACCTGGTACGGCAGCACGTCCTGCACGGCGTACGAGTGCATCAGTGGGTCCGAGACCGGCGTGTCGGTGGTGAGGTAGGCGATCGTGGCGTCGATCAGGCGAGCGCCCACGCGAGCCGCCATCTCGGGCACGAGGCCGGCCCGGATCACCGCGCCGTCGGGCTCGTGCACGAACGCCCCGACCTCGCCGGCGACGGCGCGTGGCACGTCGTCGTCCGCGAGCTCGTGGACCGCACCGTGCCCGTCGAGCACCAGCGCGCTGCGTCGGACGCCGGAGCGCGCCAGCGGCCCGAACCAGAGGGCGCACTCGACGACGTCGCCGTGCACCGACACCCACTGCGCCTCTGCGGTGGGCGCGCTGACGCCGTCCGGCAGGAGCCGGTGGGCGATGCCGGGTGCCAGCTTGGCGCCGGTGGCCGGGAACTGGCGGGCCACGTCGAGGACGAACGAGTACGGGGGAGAGAAGGCCTCGGGGTCGAAGGTGCGGCGCGACCTGCCACCCCGCCCGGTGACGCGCCGGGCCGGGTCGAGCCAGACGCCGTCCGTCGGCTCCAGCATGCCGGGCAGGTCGAGCGTGGTGACGTCGTGACAGCGCACCTCGGCGGAGGGCCAGTGGCGCAGGTTCACGGTCGCGAACGCCGCCGTGAGCTCGTCGGCGTCGATGGCCAGCACCTGCCGGTCGAGCGCTGCCAGCGCCATGGCGTCCGAGCCGAGACCGCAGCCGAGGTCGGCCACCCGCTCGACGCCGGCGCTGACGAACCGGCGGGCGTGGTGGGCGGCCACGGACAGCCGCGTGGCCTGCTCCAGACCGTCGGGGGTGAGCAGCATGCCGTCGGCGAACGGCCCGAGCTTCTCCTGACCGCGCGCTCGCAGCCGGGACTGGGTGAGGGCGGCCGCGACCAGGGCCGGGGCGTGACCCTGCTTGCGCAGCCGTTCACCGAGCTGCAGCGACTCCTGCTCGTCGTACGGTGGGAGCTGCTCGAGCAGGGCCCAGCCCTCGGGCGTGAGCAGGGCACGCATGCCGGGCAGGTCCACGCCGTGATCCTCGCACGCGTGGTGCGAGGCGCCGGGTCACCCGAGTGGCTGGCACTCGGGTTGACCGAGTGCTAACTGCGGGCATAGATTCGGCGTTGGCACTCTCGGAGTGAGTGTGCCAGCTGTGGGCAACGGTACCGACCCCCGCGACGGCGGTGACGACGGCCCACCAACGACAGTCCCATCAGCCCATCCGCGACATTCCCGAAGGGGGAGGTCAGCAAGTGTCGGTCTCCATCAAGCCGCTCGAGGACCGCATCGTCGTCAAGGCCCTCGAGGCCGAGCAGACCACGGCGTCCGGCCTGGTCATCCCGGACACCGCGAAGGAGAAGCCCCAGGAGGGCGAGGTCCTCTCGGTCGGTCCGGGCCGTGTCGACGACAACGGCAAGCGCGTCCCGCTCGACGTCAAGGTCGGCGACAAGGTCATCTACAGCAAGTACGGCGGCACCGAGGTGAAGTACGGCGGCGAGGAGCTGCTCATCCTCTCCGCGCGTGACGTCCTCGCCATCGTCGAGAAGTGATCGTCGAGACGTATCTGCGCCGGCCTCTGCGCCGGTGAGCACGACACCGCCCCGGCGGGCCCGGTTCCGCCGGCGCCTCCGGGGCGGTGCTGGTTCGTTCGCCCCAACCGCCGAAAGGGACATCACCACCCATGGCCAAGATCCTGGAGTTCGACGACTCCGCCCGCCGCTCGCTCGAG
>DASSTJ010000194.1:0-3292 GCA_035707965.1 Actinomycetales bacterium | reverse complement strand
GGCGCGACATTCGGCGACGCCCCAGTGCGACGCAGCGCCACCAGCCGGTTGCGGGCGCGACGCCGTCGGCTGGACAGCAGCCGGAACGCGACGAGGCGAACCCATGCCTCGGGGTCTTCGTAGCGCGAGACCTTGTCGCCGCCTGAAAGGCGGAAGGTCGGCGGTTCGACCCCGCCCCTGCCCACCACCTTCTACCAGCGTTTTCCCAGGTAAGCGGCTCACGCCGTAACGGCGGGTTGCGTGAGAGCGGCGATCTGCGCGGAGTCGAGGTACTCGTCGAGCCGGCTGATCAGCCCGTCGCGAACGGTCACCACCAGGCAGGCGGGGATGGCCACCGAGCGTCCGGACGGCGCGGTTGCGTGCAGCACGTGCTGCTGCACGAATCCCTCGGGCAGCGCCTCTCGGCGTACGACCTCGTAACGAAGGTCGGCGAGATTGCGCACGACCCAGCCGAGCACCCGCAGGTTCTCCTGCTTGCTCTGTACGACGCCGTCGGTGTTGTGCCAGACCTCGACGTCGTCGTGGTAGAGCGCGGCGACGGCATCGATGTCCGCGGACTCGATCGCCCGGAACAGCGCCGTCGCCACGGAGAGAAAGGCTTCGCGGCTCACCGGGCCATGCTGGTCGACGCACGTCGCGACCGCAAGGGGCCGTCCCGGCGGCCGCACACAACGCCGCGGCGGCCTCAGACAACGTAGGTACGCAGCTCGATGACGTTGCCTTCCGGATCACGGATGTAGACACCCGCTCCGATGCCGCGGGCGCCGTACAGCTTCCGGTTGAGCGGTGCGGCCACCACCCAGCCACGCTCGCCGACCATCGACTCGAGCACGTCCGCGCCGACGTCGACCGTCAATGCGACGTGCGCGACGTTCTCGCCGGTGCGCTCGCCGGGCACGAAGTCGACGATCGAACCGTCATTGAGCCGCAGGGACGGAAAGGGCGCGGACCCGGCGCGCCACTCCGCCACCCGCACCGGCTCGAGACCGAGCTCACGTTGCCACCAGTCCAGCGTGGCGGCCACGTCGGTGCAGACGATCACCACGTGGTCGACACCCGTTGCGCGCACGCACCGAAAGGTACCGAGACAGGTCGGCGCGCGCACGCCAGGCAGGAAGCCTCGCCGGTGTGCCGAACTGCCCTCATGCCCCCGACGGAAGGACCGACGTGATGCGTCCTCGGCTCACTGCGCGCCGCATGGTGCTCGCGACATGCCTGCTGCTCGCGACCGCCGGCCTGGTCGCCGCAGGACCGACCATGGCGGCGTCCGCTCCGGTGCAGAAGCAGGGCTACATCACCATGACCGACGGGACGAAGCTGGCGTACGCCGTCGAGCTGCCCAGCGGCTCGGGACGGTTCCCCGTGGCGATGGCCTACGCCGGCTACTGCGAAGGCAGCGACCCGACGTGCAACGACGCCACGAACGCGGCCGCCCTCGTCGCCGCCGGCTATGCAGTGCTCGGCGTGAACATGCGGGGCACCGGCTGCTCCACGGGCACGTTCGACGCGTTCACGGCACAGGAGTGGCGCGACGGTGCGGCAGCGGTCGAGTGGGCCGCGCGGCAACCGTGGTCGACCGGTCGGGTCGGGATGTTCGGTGACTCGTTCCCCGGCATCACGCAGCTCGGCGTCGCGGGGCTGCGGCCGCCGCACCTCGACGCGATCGCACCGTTCCAGGTGACCACGGACCTCTATCGGGACGTCGCCTATCCGGGGGGCATCGCCAACACCGGCTTCGGGGCATTCTGGGGCGGATTCGACCAGCCTTTCGCGTCCTACAGCGGCGCGGTCGAGCGCGCCGTCGCGTCGAAGGACACCACGTGCGCGGGGGCGCAGCCCGCCGACGTCGCCGCCGAACCGACTCACAACATCGCCCTCGTAGGTCTTCAGCATCCCTACGACGACTCGTTCTGGCGGGCCCGCGAACCCGGCGCGAACGTGGACCGGATCGACGTCCCGGTCCTCGGCTGCCTGACCTGGCAGGACGACGAGGTGTCGAGTCGCTCGTTGTCGTACCTGGACGAGCTCGACCCGGCCCGGACCTGGGTGGTCGCCAGCAACGGCTACCACGGCATGTGCGAGGTGTCGGCGCCGCGCATCACGAAGGAGCTCGTCGCCTTCTTCGACCGGTTCGTGAGGGGCGACGACAACGGCTTCGCCCGGACACCACACGTCCAGATCTGGCATGACGCCACCACCGATGCGGCAGGCAACGACGTGCCGAGCCGGGTCACGACGTTCGGCTCCCTGGCCTCGATGAAGGTCCATCCGCTGACCCTCTACTTCGGCCCGGCCGGGACGCTGTCGCTCCACCCGCCGAAGGCCGACCAGCCGCCGGCGACCTACGCGTATCCGGGTCCTGCCCTCGGCACCGAGGACGGCATCGTCTTCGGGCAGCACAACCTGCTGTGGAAGGCGGAGGAGCCGCCCGGCGCCTCCCTGGCCTTCACCACTGCGCCGCTCACGCGCGCGACGGAGTTCTTCGGTTCCGGTTCGGCGGACATCTGGCTGAGCTCGACCGCGCCGGACACCGATCTGCAGATAACGCTCACGGAGGTCCGTCCCGACGGCCAGGAGACCTACGTCTCCCGTGGATGGCTCCGAGCCTCGCATCGAGCGGTCGACGCGAGCCGCTCGACGGCGCTGGCGCCCTACCAGACCGACCAGGAGGCGGACGCCCGTCCGCTCGTGCCGGGTCAGCCGACGTACATGCGCATCCAGCTGTGGCCGTTCGACTACGTCTTCCACAAAGGGGCCAGCATCCGCCTCTGGATCGACGCCCCGACCGGCGAGACCGGCGGCTGGTCGTTCGACTTCATCAAGGATCCCGCCGTCAACAGCGTCTACGCGGGCCCGCACGACCCGTCTGCCCTCGTCCTCGGCCAGCTGACCGGCAACCCCGCGGTGGTGCCGCTGTCGACCTGCGACACGGTGCTGAGCCAACCGTGCCGCACGAACACGGTCCCGGTGCCGGCCGGCACGACAACCATCCCGGGTGGGTCATCGGACAGCAGAGCTCGGCGGTGACGACCCCGCTGGTCAGCGAAGAGCGGGGCGGGGGACGCCGGCGAACGCCGACAGGCTGAGCCAGCGAGGGAGCGCCCGTCGCGCCCACTGCGCTCCTTCGGTCTCCAGGTCGCTGCGCATCGCCTCGGCCCAGGTGATGTCACCGCGCCAGAGGGACGTGAGCGTCTTGAGGGACGTCACCACCGACACCGTCACGGCGTGGCCGGGGTCACTGTCACAGAGGTCGACACCCTCGGAGGCGACGACGATCCACCAGCGCGCGGAC
>DASSTJ010000193.1:0-33035 GCA_035707965.1 Actinomycetales bacterium | reverse complement strand
AGCAGCTTCTCGTGGTGGGCCGCGAAGTCGTCGTTGAAGCGGGACAGCAGCGAGGTCAGCTCGGCCACCTCGTCGGTCGTCCACCCGACCAGGACGTCGTTGAACATGTCGTTGCGCTCGCGGCGCATCCTGCGGAACAGGGCCAGCCCCTCGTCGGTCGCCGCGAGGAGCGCGGCGCGGCGGTCCTGCTCGTCCGGCCGACGCTCCACCAGCCCGTGGTCGACGAGGGTGCTGATCTGACGGCTCACGGTGGAGACGTCCGCGTGGACGCAGCCGGCCAGAGCGCTCAGGCGCTGCGGACCGGTGCGGACCAGCTGGAAGAGCAGCACGTACGAGGTGAACTCGACCCCGTGCCGCTGCTTGGCCGCGGCGTGCACCTTGACGCTGTTGATCAGCCGCATCATGCGGATGAGCTGGGCGCTCAGCTCGCCGGACGGCGTCCCGCTGAGCTCGTCGTCCCGGTGCTGCTGCTCGGGCAGGTGCGGGGGAGGCGGCATCGGTGGCTGACCTTCGTGTGGTGGGACGGGAGGACGGCGCCGGTGCGGACGCCTGGGCCGGGACGGGTGAATGCTTGCATGGCCCAACCAAGTAGCAGTATGCGCTTCGGCCGGCGTCCGGGCAAACGAGATTCCGGCCTACCCTGGGTCCGTGCCCGCCACGCCCACCGGATCCTCGCCGAGCGCGTCCACGGGCACCCCTCCCGGTGGCCCCCGTGACGTAGTGCCGGCCGCTCGCCGTCCCTCGCAGTCCCCCGGCCGCGCCCTGCCGACCCTCGCCGGGCTGCCACTGCCGGTCCTCGGCCTCGCCGCACTCGCGGCGGTCGTCGTGGGTGCGGTCGTCACCGGCGCCACGGCGCCGAGCCTGCTCGCCGACGCCGGCCCGACCGCACGCTGGGGCCAGCCGTTGGTGCGGGCGGTCAACGACGTCAGCGCGAGCCTCACGATCGGGCTCCTGGTGCTGGTGGCGTGCGCCCTGCCCGGCACCCGCTCCGCCCGTTCCGCCGAAGGCACCCGTCCCGCCGACCTGACCGGGCTGCAGGAACGGGCCACCCGGTGGGCCGCCGGCACCGGTGCCGTGTGGGTCGCGACCGGCACGATCGGCATCGTCCTGACCTACGCCAGGCTGGCCGGCCAGTCCCCGTTCAGCCCGGGCTTCACCAGCCAGCTCAGCTACTTCGTCACCGACCTCGAGATCATGCGGTCGCTGCTGGTGTCGGTGCTCGTCTCCGCCGTCGTCGCCACCGGAGCCGCCGTCGCCACCCGGCGGAGCACGGTCGGCTGGATGGCCGTCCTCGCGCTCGGTGCGCTGCTGCCCATCGCGCTCACCGGTCACGCCGCCGGCAGCAACGACCACGAGACCGCGGTCGACAGCCTCGCGTTCCACCTCATCGGCGTGACCGTCTGGGTCGGGGGCCTCGCTGCCCTCGTGATCGTGCGTCCGTCGCTCGGCAAGGCGCTCGCGGCGGTGACGTCCCGCTACTCGACGCTCGCGCTCTGGTGCTTCGTGCTCGTGGCGGGATCGGGCATCGTGAACGCGGCGCTGCGCGTCGGCGCCTGGAGCGGCTTGACGACGCCCTACGGCGCACTCGTGCTCGCCAAGGTGACCGCGCTCGTGCTGCTCGGCGTCGCGGGCGCGACGCACCGACGCTGGCTGCTCCCCCGGCTGCGGGCCGGCGATCCCGGTCCCTTCTGGCGCCTCGTCATCGGCGAGCTGGTGGTCATGGGGACCGCCATCGGCCTCGGTGTCGCGCTCGCTGCCAGCGCACCCCCCGTGCCGGCCGAACCGGTGGCCGATCCGTCCATCGCGTTCGCGATCACCGGCTACCCGATGCCGGCCGCGCCGACCGCGCTGTCCTGGGTGGCGACCTGGCGGCCGGACATCCTCTGGGTCACCGTCGCGATCGTCCTCGCCGGAACGTACGTCTACGGCGCCGTCCGGCTCCACCAGCGCGGGGACCACTGGTCGCTCGGGCGCACGCTCCCCTGGCTGCTCGGCTGCGTGGTCCTCGTCTGGGCGACCAGTGGTGCGCCGGGGGTCTACGGCCGCGTGCTGTTCAGCGCGCACATGCTCGGGCACATGACGATGAGCATGATGGTGCCGCCCCTGCTGGTGCTGGGCGCACCGATCACGCTGGCCCTGCGCGTGAGCGTCGCCCGACACGACGGCAGCCGAGGTCTGCGCGAGTGGCTGCTGGTCGTCGTCCACTCCCGGGCCATGGCGGTGCTCGGCAACCCGATCGTCGCGGGCGCGTTCTTCGCGATCAGCCTGATCGTCTTCTACTACTCCCCGCTGTTCCCCCTGTCGCTGCGCACGCACACCGGTCACGTGCTCATGCACCTGCACTTCCTGCTGGCTGGGTACCTGTTCGCGTCCGTGCTCATCGGCGTCGACCCCGGCCCGAAGCGTCCTCCGTACCCCCTGCGCATGGTGCTGCTGTTCGCCACGATGTCGTTCCACGCGTTCTTCGGCGTCTTCCTGCTGCAGGGCAACCTGCTGCTCGCCGGAGACCTGCTCACCCAGCTCGCGAGCGCGCGCGACTGGGGCCGCCCGCCGCTCGCCGACCAGCAGCTGGGTGGCGCCATCACCTGGGGCGTGGGCGAGGTGCCGACGCTGCTCATGGCGCTCGGCGTCGCGGTGGCGTGGGTGCGGTCCGACGAACGTGACGGACGGCGGCAGGACCGCCAGGCCGACCGGGACGGCGGCGCCGAGCTGGCTGCCTACAACGCCAGGCTGGCGCGCCTCGCCGACCATGACGCCAGGCTCGACGCGGCCGAGCAGGCCCGCGAGCTAGCCCGCGAGCAGGCGCGCGACCGCGCGGCCCGCGAACGCCGCCGCTGACCCAGCGCCTCGGATCCCCGGCCACCCTGACATCACGTTTCACGCGAATCGGGGCACTCGAGCGCTGTGCGGTGCCCGGTTTCGCGTGAACCGGGGGCGCTCCCGGATGGATTCTCGGGCAGCGACTGGCTCATGCGACCCTAGACCCCATGAAGGTCGCCCTCGTGCAGCTCGCGTACTCCGATGACGAGCCCGTCGCCGACCGCGTGGAGCGTGTCGCCGCCCTCGTCCGTGCCCAGAAGGGCCACGATCTCGTCGTCCTGCCCGAGCTGTGGGCGCCTGGTGGCTTCTCGTACAAGCAGTGGCACAGCCGCGCCGAGACGGTCGACGGACCGACGGCGCAGGCCATGTCCGCGGCGGCTCGCGAGGCGGGGGTCCTGCTGCACGCCGGCTCGATCGTGGAGCAGGCGGCCCCGGGTGAGGACGCCGGCCCGCAAGGACGTGGCCGTTGGAACACCTCGCTCGTCTTCGGGCCCGACGGTAGCCTGGCCACGACCTACCGCAAGGTGCATCGCTTCGGCTTCGGCGAGGGCGAGCCGCAGCTGCTCGAGGCGGGCGGTGAGATCGTCACGGTCGACGTTCCTCGCCCGGCGCACGGCCAGGCGGATCCTGCCGTCGGACGCAGCACTCCCCACGTGAGCGGCGCCGTGACGCTGCCGTCGGACGTCGTCCGGCTGGGTCTGGCCACCTGCTACGACCTGCGCTTCCCCGAGCTGTTCCGCCGGCTGCTCGACGCCGGCGCCGAGGTCGTGCTGGTCCCGGCCGCGTGGCCCGCTGCTCGCGTCGAGCACTGGACCCTGCTGGGCAGGGCCCGCGCTATCGAGAACCAGCTCTTCGTCGTCCAGGTGAACACCGCCGGCACGCACGCCGGTCACGAGATGGGCGGCCACAGCCAGGTCGTCGGTCCGTGGGGTGAGGTTCTCGCGGAGGCGGGCTGTGACGAGGAGGTGCTGTCCGCCGACATCGACGTCGACGGGCTCGACGGTGTGCGGGTGCGCTTCCCGGTGCTCGCCGACAGGAGGCTCTGATGTGGTGGTACGTGGCGATCGCCGCCGGGTGCGCGGCGATGGTGCCGTGGGCTCGTCAGCGGTCGCAGGGCTCGATGACCCGCTACACCGTGGGCACCGGTGCGCCGCTGATCTTCGTGCTGCTGAGTCTCGCCGCGCTCGTCGCCGCGGCTGCGGCCGCGAGTGGTGACAGCGACCTGGCGCGCGAGCTGTTCACCGGTGGGCTGATCGGCGCCGCGCTGGCGCAGTTCATCCTGCTGCGCCGCACCTACGGTCTCGGACGCCGGCAGGACGACGACCGGCCAGACGAGCGCGGGGCGGACGACGACGAGCGGACCGCCGCCCCCGCCGACTAGCGGGACGCACCCCGGGGCCGACGTCTCGCGCGAAACGGGGCACCGGAGGCCGCTCGGGTGCCCCCATTCGCGCGAAGGGTGGGCAGCCTGTGGATGCCCCCGGCGACCGGGCCCATCGGTTCGGCAGTCTGACCAGATGCCTCGACGTTCACCGTTGCCCGCCGCGCTGACCCGAGCGCCGTTCCTCGTCCGTGACGCCCTCGCGCTCGGAGTGAGCCGCGACGTGCTGCGGAGCGCCCGGTTCCGTCGTCCGTTTCACGGCGTGAGGGTGCCAGCGCACCTGCCCGACTCGCTCGAGCTGCGGTGCCAGGCTGCAGCGCTCCTCGTGCCGGAGGCAGCGTTCAGCCACGGCACAGCCGCGGCGCTGCTGCGCCTGCCGCTGCCGGTGGGACGAGCGGCGGCCCCGGGCGAGGCTGCGGTCGTGTCGCTTCCGGCAGGCCGTGAGCCGCGGCGGGAATCGCTGCACGGACGCCCCGGACCCCTGCACGTCACCATGGCGGTGACGCCGAGGAGGACGGCGCGCCGACACCCGGTGGGTCTCGTCTGCCACGTCTGCAAGCTGGCCCCGCGCGAGTGCGAGCGGCGGCCCGACGGACTGCTGCTGACGTCCGCGGCACGGACATGGGCCGACCTGGCCGCTCGACTGAGCCTGGTGGACCTGGTGGTGGTCGCGGACGCCGCGCTACGTCGGGGACTGGTGACCACGGCGCAGCTGGCGACGACCGTGGAGACCTGGTCCACCCGTCCTGGCGCGGCGCTGCTGCGACGAGCCCTGCCGCTGGTCGAGCCGAGGACGGACTCGCCCATGGAGACTCGGCTGCGACTGCTGCTGGTTCTCGCCGGTCTGCCGCAGCCGGTCGCGGGACGTGACGTCGCGCTCACCGGGGCCTGGATCGCTCGCCCGGACCTGTCGTACCCCGAGCTGCGCATCGCGATCGAGTACGACGGCGATCACCATCGTGTCGACCGACAGCAGTGGCAGAGCGACATCTACCGGCGCCGCCTGCTGGAGGAGGCCGGCTGGCTGGTGCTGGTGTTCACCGCGGACGACGTGTTGCGCCGACCCGACGAGACCGTGCGCCGGGTGCGTTCAGCGCTGCAGTCGCGACGTCGGGCCGCCTGAGCACGTTCCCCGGAACGCGCGGAACGGGGCACCCGAGTCGCCTTGGGTGCCCCGTTTCGCGCGAAACGTGCAGCAGGATCGGATGGCGTGGCTGCGCGTCAGGCCCAGAGGAAGGCCTTGTCGGGGTGCTCGAGCAGCTGCGCGATGTCGGACAGGAACCGGCTGCCCAGGTCGCCGTCGACCAGCCGGTGGTCGAAGCTCACGCCCAGCGTCGTGACGAACCGAGGCACCACCTGGTCGTCGACGACCCAGGGCCGCTTCGCGATCTGGCCGATGCACAGGATCGCCGCCTCACCGGCGTTGAGGATCGGCGTGCCGGTGTCCACGCCGAACACCCCGACGTTGGTGATCGAGATGGTGCCGCCGGCCATCTCGGCCGGCTGCGTGCGTCCCTCACGTGCCGTCGCGGTCAACGCCGCCAGCTCGTCGGCGAGCTCACGCAGCGAGAGCTCGTGCGCGTCCTTGATGTTCGGCACCACGAGGCCCCGCGGCGTCGCGGCCGCGATGCCCAGGTTCACGTAGTGCTTGAGCACGATCTCCTGCGCCGCGTCGTCCCACGACGCGTTGATCTCGGGGTTGCGCCGGACCGCGATGAGCAGCGCCTTCGCGACCAGCAGGAGCGGCGAGACCTTGACGTCGCGGAACTCCCGCTCCGATCGCAGCCGCTCCACCAGCTCCATCGTGCGCGTGACGTCGACCGTGACGAACTCGGTGACGTGCGGCGCCGTGAACGCGCTGCTCACCATCGTCTGCGCCGTCACCTTGCGCACGCCCTTGATCGGCACGCGCGTCTCGCGCTCGCCGGGAGCGGTGGTCCGCGTCGGACGGGCCGGAGCAGTGGCCTGCGTCGGAGCCGATGCGAACGCCTGGACGTCGTCACGGCTGACCGTGCCGTTCGGACCGGTCGGCGTCACCGAGTGCAGGTCGATGCCGAGGTCCTTCGCGAGCTTGCGCACCGGCGGCTTGGCGAGCACGGGGCCACCGGAGTGGCCGTGCGGCGCTGCGACCGCGCCCGGCGTGTGCGGACGACGGTGCGGCTCCGCCGCGGGCGCCTCGGCTTGCTCGGTGAGCTGCTGCTCGACGATGCGACCGACCTCGAGGCCACCGTGACGCTGAGGCTTGACCGGCGCCTCGGCGAGCGAGTCGACGTTCGCCTTGCGAGGACGTCGGACCGCCGAGGTGGTGCGGGGCCCGTACCCGACGAGCACCGACGTGCGCCCACCCGGGGCCGGCCCACCGATCAGCCCGGGCTCCACGGCACCCTCCTGCGGCGCCTGCTGCACGTCCGTCGCTCCCGGCGCGGCACCCGGCAGGTCACCCGAGCCGACCGCGTCGCCCGAGCCGCTCACGTCAGCAGAGCCGCTCACGTCAGCAGAGCCGCCAGTGCCCGACGCGACCGACGGGTCGACCGCACCGCCAGGCACGCCGACGTCCACGGAGATGATGGGAGTGCCGACGTCGACCGTCGTGCCCTCGGGCACGAGCAGCTCGGCCACCACGCCCGCGAAGGGCGTCGGCAGCTCGACGAGCGACTTGGCCGTCTCGATCTCGACGACGATGTCGTTGGTCTTCACCGTGTCGCCCGGCTGGACGCGCCAGCTGACGATCTCGGCCTCGGTGAGGCCTTCGCCGACGTCGGGCAGGCGGAACAGCTTGAGGTCTGCCATGGCTGTCTCTCCGTCCCCTTCAGTAGCCGAGCGAGCGGTCGACGGCGTCGAGCACCCGGTCGAGGTCCGGGAGGAACTCCTCCTCGAGCTTGCTGGGCGGGTAGGGGATGTTGAACCCACCGACCCGCAGCACCGGAGCCTCGAGGCTGTAGAAGCAGCGCTCGGTGATCCGGGCGGAGATCTCGGCGCCCATGCCGAGGAACGTCGGCGCCTCGTGGACGACGACCAGGTGCCCCGTCTTCTCGACGGACGCGGCGATCGTGTCGAGGTCGAGCGGCGAGAGGCTGCGCAGGTCGATGACCTCGAGCTCGCGGCCCTCCTCGGCGGCCGCCGTGGCCGCCTCGAGCGACGTCTTCACCATCGGTCCGTAGGCGACGAGCGTCGCGTCCTGGCCCTGACGCACGACCTTGGCCTGGTGCAGGGGTCGGGCGTTCGCGAGCGTCAGGTCGTCCGGCAGCTCGGCCTTCTCCCAGTAGCGTCTCTTGGGCTCGTAGAAGATGACGGGGTCGTCGCTGGCGATGGCCTGCTGGATCATGAAGTGCGCGTCGACCGGGTCGGCGCAGCACACGACGCGGAGACCGGCGGTGTGCGCGAAGTAGGCCTCGTTCGACTCGCTGTGGTGCTCGACGGCACCGATGCCGCCGCCCACGGGGATCCGGACGACGACCGGCAGCTTGACCTTGCCGAGCGCCCGTGCTCGCATCTTGGCCAGCTGGGACACGATCTGGTCGAACGCCGGGTAGACGAAGCCGTCGAACTGGATCTCGCACACGGGACGGTAGCCGCGCAGTGCCATGCCGATAGCCGTGCCGATGATGCCGGACTCGGCGAGCGGCGAGTCGATGACCCGGTCCTCGCCGAAGTCCTTCTGCAGGCCGTCGGTGACGCGGAAGACGCCGCCCAGCTTGCCGATGTCCTCCCCCATGAGCAGGACCTTGGGGTCGGCTTCCATGGCGGCCCGCAACCCGGTGTTGATGCCCTTGGCCAAGGTGATGGTGCTCATCGGGCCACCTCCTCGGCCTCGTGGCCGGCATCGGCGAACGACTCGAGGTAGGCCGCGAACTCGCGCCGCTCGGCGTCGACCAGCGGGTGGTCGTCGACGTAGACGTGCTCGAACATGTCGAGCGGCTTCGGGTCGGGCAGGGCCAGGCAGCCCTCGCGCACGTGCACCGCCAGCTCGTCGGCCTCGCGGTCGATGGCGGCGAAGAAGTCCTCGTCGGCCATGCCGTTCGCGACGAGGTGGGTGCGCAGGCGGACGATCGGGTCGCGCTCCTTCCACACGTCGACCTCGGCGGCGACGCGGTAGCGGGTCGGGTCGTCGGACGTCGTGTGCGCACCCATGCGGTACGTGAAGGCCTCGATGAACGTCGGGCCGTTGCCGGAGCGCGCGTTGTCCAGCGCCGCCTTGGTGACGGCGTACACCGCCAGCACGTCGTTGCCGTCGACGCGCACGCCCGGGAAGCCGAAGCCGGCGGCCCGGCGGTACAGCGGGATCGTCGTCTGCACGGCGTTCGCCGTCGAGATGGCCCACTGGTTGTTCTGCCAGAAGAACACGACCGGGGCGTTCTGCGAGCTCGCGAAGACGAAGGCCTCGTTCACGTCGCCCTGGGCGGTGGCGCCGTCACCGAAGTAGGCGATGACGGCGGCGTCGCGGTCGGGGTCGCCCGAACCCACGGCGTGGTCGCGCTGGATGCCCATCGCGTACCCGGTCGCGTGCAGCGTCTGCGCGCCGATGACGATCGTGTACAGGTGGAAGTTGCGCTCGTCCGGGTCCCAGCCGCCGTGGTTGACGCCACGGAAGAGCCCCAGCAGGTTCAACGGGTCGATGCCCCGGCACCAGGCGACGCCGTGCTCGCGGTACGTGGGGAACGCGTAGTCCTGCGGCGCCATCGCGCGGCCGGAGCCGACCTGGGCGGCCTCCTGCCCGAGCAGGCTCGCCCAGATGCCGAGCTCGCCCTGCCGCTGCAGGGCCGTGGCCTCGGTGTCGACGCGGCGCACCAGGGCCAGGTCGCGGTACAGCCCGCGCAGGTCCTCGGCGGTCAGGTGGTCGGCGTAGTGCGAGTACTCGGGGTGGTGGACGCGCTCACCGTCCGGGTTGAGCAGCTGGACGAGGTCGGGGCCGCCGTCATGGGTGCTGACGGGCGCCTCGCGTCCGACGACGCTGTCGGTCACGTGCTCTCCTTCGTCGATCCGACCGGGGGTGACCCGCTGTCGGGGTGACCATTGGGGCCCGTCGGCGGGGAGGCGTGGTGGGCCGCACCGCGTCGGGGGCGACGGTGCCCTGATGGGTCTGTGACGTGGTTGTGTCCGTGGTCACAGGTCGCGAGGGACACGGTACCCGGCGCGGGGACCGTTGCCGAACGAACGGTCGGTTTGCCCGACCGCGGCGGCCGGGACGCTCAGCGCCGGTGCGCGCCGACGTGGGAGCGCTGGCTCTTCGACGGCTTGTCGGGCGTCGCGAGCACCTTCTGGCCCGCCGCGACGCTGCCGCCGGCGTGCCGCACCGCGGCCTTCCACTGCCCGTAGGTCAGGTGCTCGCCGGCCTTGCGCAGCCAGTGCCACTGGTGGCGGGGCGTCCAGCGCGCGAATCCCGCCGGTAGGGCGACGGTGCCATTCGCGGCCCTCGGGGCCTTCGCGGGCTTCGCCGCCGAGGAGGGGCGCCGGGTGGAGGGCGCGGACGTCGAGTGGCGAGCGCTCGTCGAGGACGACGCCTTCGCCTTGGCCGCCTTCGCGCGGCTCTTCGGGCTCGCGGACGGCGTGCGCGCGGTCGCGGTCCTCGACGGTGAGGCCGCCGACGGGACAGCTGCCGACGCGCTCGGCGCGACGGTGCCGGTCAGCCGCGGCTGGGACGTCGCCGAGACCCCGGCGGTCGTCGTGACGCGCACGAGCAGGTGCGGGGTGATACGGAACTGGTCGCACGTCGGGCGGTGCGAGCGCGGGTTCACGGGCGCCGCGGGGGGCAGCGTCGCGACCAGCGCGTGGGACGCCAGGACCGAGGCCACGACACCGGGCACCTGACCGGCGGCCACCGCCAGGCCGCTGGGCACGCTCGCGGGACCGGTCGGTGCCGTCGTCGGGGCTGCCGTGGTCGGGGCTGCCGTGGTCGGGGACCCGGCAGGAGCGGTCGCCGCGGCGGTCGCCGTCGTGCCGACGGTGGTGGACGACGTGGGGCTGGTCGGGCTCGTGGCCGGGCTGGTCGGAAGCGCCGGCGTCGTGGGGGTGGCGCCGGGTGTCGTGACGACCGTCGTGACCTGCTCGACGACCGTGGACTCCGCGGCGTCCGCCACGTCGCCGCTCGCGTTGTTCGCCGCCGCGGTGACGAGGATGTCGACCATCGGTGTCGCGGCCGGAGGGACGGCACCGGTCGACGTGAGCGTGGTCGACACCGCGGCCGGCACTGTCGCGGTGAGGGCCGGCGGGAGGCTGCGACGGAAGGTCTGCGTGGTGACCTCGTTGACCTCCTGCGCGGAGGCGTTCGCAGCGGTCGCGGCCGTGGCCGCGTTCAGTGCGTCGTTGGCGGCGGCCGAGACCGCGGAGCGAACGGCCAGGTCGACCGCGGGGGCCAGGCTCGACTGCACGGACCGCAGCTGCTGCGGCGCCATCACGTAGGACAGGCGCGAGTTGACCGCGTCGACGACCATCTGGCGGGTCGAGCTGGCGAGCTGCTCCGGCATGTCACCGACCGCGATCACCGGGCCCGGTGGCGTGACGGGGGTCGACGGCCGCCCCGTGCCGGGGCGGGACGGGCGAGACGGCCCAGACGTGGACGACGGGCGCGAGGTCGAGCGGCCCTGGTTCGCGGTCGGACCGTTGGACCGACCCTGGCCGAAGCTCCGGCCGGAGCCTCCGCGCGTGCCGGTGCCGGTGCTCTGGCCGGTGCTGACCGCACCGGTGCCCGGTGGCCTCGTCGACGCGGACGTCAGGGGCGAGCCGAACGGGATGGCCTCGACGGTGCCGGGAGCCCGCAGGCCGGAGTCGTCCGGGCGCAGGCTGCCCAGGGCAGAGCCGCCGGGCATGAAGCCGAGGACGGCGACAGCGGTCAGCGTGAGCGACGAGACGGCCGCGACGGCTGCCGCGGGTGCGCCGGAGCGCACAGCGATCGAACCGGTCGCGGTGCCACGCGCGTGGCGTGCTCGCGATGACGGTCGTCGGCTCATGTCGTCCTCACGCTCAGTTGCTCTCGGTCGAGGCGGTGTCACCCGCTCGGCCTCGATATGGCTACCGGTTGGATCGTGGTCCTGCTCTGCCATCTGAACGGTGTCTCGGCAGAACCCGTGCCCGACTTGAGCCGTTCTTTCGGTTCGAGTCCTCGGCGTGAGCTACACGTTCTGCAACGTGTCGCATGCGCTGAGTAACACCCGCTGCGCAATCGTAGGGCCTTCTGGGCTCCTCCTCCATGCTCCGAGCTGACTAGTCATGTGCCCTGTGCGGGAACAGGCCTGGCGAAGAGGAGAAGATCACCCGTTCGGAGGCGTCGCATGGGACCCGACAAGGGGTCTTCTTCGATGATGCGCCGTTGCGCGTGCTGCGGCACGGCGATCCGGACAACCGAGCTACGACCCCGGCAGCGCGTCGAGGTGTGACGCACGGAACAGTCCGGCCACCTGGATGAGCCGGTCGTTGGCCGCCGGCTCACCGATCGTGACCCGCACCCCGTCGGTGCCGTAGGGCCGCACGACGAGCGCCTGCTCCTCGCAGGCAGCGGCGAAGTCCGCCGTCCGCTCACCCAGCCCGAACCAGACGAAGTTGGACTGTGTCTGCGGCAGCTGCCACCCCTGCGCGTGCAGCGCGCCCAGCACGCGCTCCCGCTCGGCGACGAGCGCGTCGACGCGCTCGGCGAGCTCGTGGCCGGCAGCCAGGGAGGCGACGGCAGCCTCCTGGGCGAGCGTCGACACCCCGAAGGGCACGGCCGTCTTGCGCAGGGCCTCGGCGACCGGCGGGTGCGCCACCGCGTAGCCCACCCGCAGCCCGGCGAGCCCGTAAGCCTTGGAGAACGTTCGCAGCACGGCGACGTTGGGGCGCGCCCGCAGCACGGACATCGCGTCGGGGGCGTCGACGTCCCGCACGAACTCCGTGTACGCCTCGTCGATGACCACGAGCACGTCGTTCGGCAGACGGTCGAGGAAGCGCTCGAGCTCGTCGGCGTGCACCACCGGCCCGGTCGGGTTGTTCGGGGTGCACACCAGCACCAGCCGGGTGCGCTCGGTGACGGCGTCCGCCATCGCGACCAGGTCGTGGCGCGCCTCCGCGTCGAGCGGCACCGGCACCGCGGTGGCGCCGGACAGCTGGACGACGATCGGGTACGCCTCGAACGAACGCCAGGCGAACACGACCTCGTCGCCCGGTCCGCTCGTGGCGGCGACGATCTGGCCGAGCACGCCGACGCTGCCGGTGCCGGTGGCGATCCACTCGGTGGGGACGCCGTGGTGGTCGGCGATGGCCCGGACGAGGGCCGTGGCGGCCATGTCCGGGTAACGGTTGACGCGGGTCGCGGCCTGTGCCAGCACGTCGACCACGGCGGGGAGCGGCGGGTAGGGGTTCTCGTTCGACGAGAGCTTGTACGGGGTCAGGCCCTCGTGCGGGGTCGCCGGCTTGCCGGGGGTGTAGGCCGGTACCGAGCGCAGGGTGTCGCGCAGCCGCACCGTCGCGTTGTCCTCCATGCGCGTCACTGTAGAGCCGGTCGACTCCTCCCCCGGCGCAGCCCCTCGTGGCAGGATGCGCGGATGATCTCGTTCGCGGTCAAGGTGGTCGTCAACGCGGTCGCCATCTGGGTGGCCACCGTGCTGGTGGACGGCGTCTCGGTGACCGGCGGCGGCTCGACCAGCTCGCGGGTGCTGACCTACCTGTTCATCGGGCTGCTGTTCGGTCTGGTCAACGCGTTCGTCAAGCCCGTCGTCAAGGTGCTCGCGTTCCCCTTCTACGTCATCACGCTGGGGTTGTTCACCCTGGTCGTGAACGCGCTCATGCTCGAGCTGACCGCGTGGCTCTCGAGCCACACGCGCCTCACCCTGACGCTCGACCACTTCTGGTGGACCGCCGTCTGGGCGGCGCTCGTGGTGACGATCGTCTCGATGATCCTCAACGCCGTCCTGCCGGACCCCAAGGACTGAGCAGGGCAGCGGTGCAACGACGCGTCACTGGTGACGCGCCGTTGCACCGTTGGCGACCTCAGGCGTGACGTCGGGTCGTGATGATGCGGAAGCGGCTCGCCACGAAGGCACCGTCGGTGTACGCGGCGTTCGCCGCCGGGTTCGCGCCCGTGCCGTGGAAGTCGCTGAACGCCGCCGTCTGGTTGACGAAGACGCCGCCCGTGAGGTTCTCGGACAGGGCCACGCCGGCGTCCATCGCGGCCTGGCGGGCCCGCTCGAGCACGTCCTCGGACGACGAGTAGACCGCAGCCGTCATGGCGCCGTGCTCTCGCACCGTGTCACGGAACAGCTGCAGCGACTCGTCGGTGGAGTCGGTGGCGACCAGGATCGCGACCGGGCCGAAGCACTCCTGCGTGTAGGTGTCGCGGGCCGACGCGTCGACGGTGACGAGTCCGGGCGTGCGGACGACGGCATCCGGGTAGGCGGGGTGCTCGACGGTGCGGGAGTCGAGCACGACCTGCCCGCCACCGGACGACGCGAACGTGGCGAGCGAGGCGGCGCGCTCGCGCACGGCCGGGTTCACGGTCGCTCCGAGCAGCTCGACAGCCTTCGCGTCGTCACTGGTCAGCCGCTGCACGGCACCGGCGACCTGCTGGGCGACCTCGTCGAACGACAGGTGCCCCTGGTCGGTCTCGATGCCACCGCGCGGCACGTAGACGTTCTGCGGTGTGGTGCACATCTGGCCGCTGTAGAGGGTGAACGAGAAGGCGAGGTTGCCCAGCGTGCCCGACACGTCGTCGGTCGAGTCCAGCACGATCGTGTTGACGCCGGCCTTCTCGGTGTAGACGGCCTTGCCGAGGCGACCGGCCTCCTGCTCGAGCCACTGCCCGAAGCCGGGGCCGCCGGTGTAGTCGATGATCGCCACGCGCGGATCGAGGGCGAGCGTCTTCGCCAGCCCCTCGCCGTCCGCCTCGGCAGCCAGCGTGACGAGGTCGGGATCGAAGCCGGCGCTCTGGAGCGCCTCTCGGATGGCGGCCACACTGATCGCCAGCGGCAGCACGGCCCGCGGGTGCGGCTTGACGACGACGGCGTTGCCGGTGGCGAGAGACGCGAAGAGCCCGGGGTAGCCGTTCCACGTCGGGAAGGTGTTGCAGCCGATGACGAGCGCGACCCCCCGCGGCACGACGCGGTACTCCTTCACCATGCGCAGCGGCTCGCCGCGGCCTGGCTTCTCCCAGAGCACCGACGCCGGGACGCGCCGCTGCTCGAACAGCGCGTAGGCGATCGCCTCCAGCGCCCGGTCCTGCGCGTGCGGCCCGGCCGCCTGGAACGCCATGACGAACGGCTGTCCGGTCGTGTGCATCACCGCGTTGGCGATCTCGAACGACCGGTCGTGGATGCGGTCGACCGCCTCCAGGCACACGGCGGCCCGCACCTCGGGACCGGCGTCGCGCCAGGACGGCACGGCGGCCGCTGCCGCGTCGAGCAGCCGGTCGACGTCCTGGTGCGGGTACTCCACGCGCAGGGTCGGGCCGTACGGCGACACCTCGTCGCCTACCCAGCCGTCGGTGGCGGGCTGGTCCTCGAGCTCGGAGAAGTGTCGCGTGAGGTGCGCCTCGAACGCCTGCCGACCGTCGTCCGCCGCGCTCTCGCCGTACACGCGCGGCGACGGGGACTCCGGGTACCGCGAGTGCCAGCCGCGCGTGGCTGCCGCCTCGATGGCGGCCTCCAGGGCGTCGCGGTGCTTCGCGACGAGCTGTCTCGCAGCAGGGGGTGCGGTGTCGGGCACGGGGTGCGGCGCGGGGGCGTAGGTTCGGGGCTGGCTGGGTGCCGCCGCAGGGGTCTCCTCGGCGGTCGCGGTGGCCGTGGGCGCGGGCTTCTGGCTCATGCCCAGACCTTATGACGTGGGCGGACGACGTGCCGGGCGCCAGGAGCGCCGACCGGCACCGAGCGAGAGGTGGACGGGTGACGCCGTTGTCAGCGGTGCCGCACGAGCAGGTGCGCAGCGTGCCGTCAGGGGCGCCCGTCGGCGTGGTCGGCGCCGGCACGATGGGGGCCGGCATCGCGCTGCTGGCGGCGCAGGCTGGTCATCCCGTGCGCCTGCTGGACGCACGACCCGACGCGGTCGCGGCGGCCGTCGAGGCGGTGTCCGCACGGCTGCGGCGCCTCGTCACCAAGGGCGTGGTGGACGACGACGCCGCTCGGACGACGTCCGCCCGGCTCTCCGCGGTGGCCTCCGTCGCGGAGCTGGCCGGTTGCGCCGTCGTGGTCGAGGCGATCGCTGAGATCCTCGCGGCCAAGCAGCAGCTGTTCGCCGAGCTCGAAGGCGTGCTCGACGGGACTGCGCTGCTGGCCACCAACACGTCGTCCCTGTCGGTCACGGCGGTCGCGAACGGGCTGCAGCACCCCGAGCGCGTCGTCGGCCTGCACTTCTTCAACCCGGCCGACCGCATGAAGCTCGTGGAAGTGGTGCGCGGGGAGCAGACGGCGCCCTCGGCGCTGGCGGCGGCCGAGCGGCTGGCGCGCGCCTGGGGCAAGACACCCGTGCAGTGCTCGTCGACGCCGGGGTTCGTCGTCAACCGCGTGGCTCGGCCGTTCTACGGGGAGGCGCAGCGGCTGCTCGAGCTGCGGGCGGCCGACGCGGCGACGGTCGACGCGGTGCTGCGCGACTGCGCCGGCTTCCGCCTCGGGCCCTTCGAGCTCACGGACCTGGTGGGCCAGGACGTCAACCTCGCGGTGTCTCGGTCCGTCTGGGACCAGACGTTCCACGACCCGCGCTACGCGCCCACCGTGCTGCAGCAGCGGCTGGTCGACGCGGGCCGGTTCGGACGCAAGACCGGTCACGGCGTCTACGCGTACGACGACGAGGGCGCCGCGCTCGACCCGGGAACCGGCCGCACCCCGGCAGCCGACGAGGTGCACGAGCGCCACCTGGCTCCTCGCCGCGTGCGCTACTTCGGTGGGTGGAACGTGCTGCTGCCTCTGCTGCACCGGGTGAAGGGGGTGCAGGTCGTCGACCTGACGGGTAGCGGCCACGGCACCGGGCTGGAGCGGGACGAGGAGTACGAGGACGACGGCTGCGCGACCTCACCGGGGCTCGTGCTGCCCTCCGGGGGGTTGCTGGTCGAGACGCCGACCGAGGGCCAGCTCCACCTGGGTGACGACGCCGTCGTCGCCGACTGGCTCCTCGAGCCCGACACCGCCACCCGGGTCTGCCTGGCGCCGCTGCCGGGTGCGACGCTGCAGACGATCAACGAGGCGGTCGGCTTCATGCAGGCGATGGGCATGACCGTGACGCTGGTGCGCCCGGTCGCGGGGCTCGTCGTCGCGCGCACGGTGAGCATGCTCGTCAACGAGGCGACCGACCTGGTGGCGCGGGGCGAGGCGTCGCCGGAGGACGTCGACACCGCCATGCGGCTCGGCACCGGCTACCCGCTCGGACCGCTCGAGTGGGGCGACCACGTCGGGCCGCTGTGCGTGCTCGGCGTGCTCCGTGCTCTGCACGACTCCGAGCCGACCGGCCGCTACCGGCCCTCGCCGCGACTCGTGGAGGCCGGGGAGACCGGCGCACCGTTGCGGGGACGTCGCTCATGAGCGCCCGCGCGGACGACGTCGCCCGCCGGAGCGCCGACGTGATGCTCGGCTCGGACGAGGCGAGCCGCGCGCTGGGCATCGAGCTGCTCGACGTCGGCCCCGGCCGCGCACGCATGCGCATGCGCGTCACCGAGACGATGGTGAACGGCCACGACATCGCCCACGGCGGGCTGGTCTTCACCCTCGCGGACTCGGCCTTCGCGGTGGCGTGCAACAGCCACGGTGTCGTCACCGTGGCGTCCGGCGCCGACGTCACGTTCGTGGCACCGGGCCGTCTCGGTGACGTGCTCGTCGCGGACGCTGTGGAGCACACGGTGTTCGGCCGCAGCGGTCTCACCGACGTCACCGTCACGCGGGAGGACGACGGCGGCGTGGTGGCGCTGTTCCGTGGCCGCTCACGGTCTCTCGGACGTCCGATCGAGCCCTGACCCCGTCCACTTCTGATGCCTTTGGCACCTCTCCTGCCCCGGCGAGAGGTACCAAAGCCATCAGAAGTGGAGTAGGTAGGAGTCATGCAGCTGCCGATCATCGATCCACGGCCCGACCTCTACGACGACGCCGAGCGGTGGTCCGTGGACGAGCTGCGCGCGGCCCAGCTGGAACGGCTGCGCTGGACGCTGCGTCATGCGTACGACAACGTGCCGCACTACCGGAGCGCGTTCGACGACGCCGGCTTCTGGCCGGAGGACCTGCGCGACCTCGCCGACCTGGCGCGCCTGCCGTTCACCAGCAAGGCCGACCTGCGGGAGAACTACCCCTTCGGCATGTTCGCGGTGCCGCGCGAGCAGGTGGTGCGCGTGCACGCCTCGAGCGGCACCACCGGCAAGCCGACCGTGGTGGGGTACACCCGTGACGACCTCACCACCTGGTCGCAGCTCATGGCGCGGTCGATCCGCGCGGCCGGTGGCCGGCCCGGCGACGTCGTCCAGGTGTCGTACGGGTACGGGCTGTTCACGGGCGGGCTCGGAGCGCACTACGGAGCCGAGCAGCTGGGCTGCACCGTCGTGCCGGTGTCGGGCGGCATGACCGAGCGGCAGGTCCAGCTCATCACCGACTTCGGCGCCCGCGTGATCATGGTGACGCCGTCGTACTTCCTGTCGGTCCTGGACGCCATGGAGGCGGTGGGCCTCGAGCCAGCCGCGTCGACGCTCGAGGTAGGCATCTTCGGTGCCGAGCCGTGGACGGAGGCGATGCGCGTCGAGATCGAGCAGCGGGCGGGCATGCACGCCGTCGACATCTACGGGCTGTCCGAGGTGATGGGCCCGGGCGTCGCGCAGGAGTGCGTCGAGTCCAAGGACGGGCTGCACATCTGGGAGGACCACTTCTTCCCGGAGATCGTCGATCCCCTGACCGACGAGCCCGTGCCGGACGGCGAGATCGGCGAGCTGGTGTTCACGTCGCTGACCAAGCAGGCCCTGCCCGTCGTCCGCTACCGCACCCGCGACCTCACGCGGCTGCTCCCCGGTACCGCCCGCCCGGGTATGCGCCGCATGGAGAAGGTGACCGGTCGCAGCGACGACCTGATGATCGTGCGGGGGGTCAACGTCTTCCCGACGCAGGTCGAGGAGCTGGTGCTCTCGGTCGAGGGCCTCACGCCGTACTTCCAGTGCGTCCTCGAGCGACCGCACCGTCTCGACGAGCTCACCGTCGTGGTCGAGGCCGCACCCGACGTCCCGGACACTCGCTGGCCCGACCTCGGTGACACGGTCGCGAGCCTGGTGAAGCGACGCATCGGCGTGACGGCGGCGGTGCGGGTGGTGCAGCCGGGCGGTATCGAGCGCAGTCTCGGCAAGGCGCGGCGGATCGTCGACAACCGGCCGCGCTGACGGCGTCACGCCAGCGCAGCCGTCGGCGCTGTCGGGGCTGCTGGTTGGCGCGGTGGGTGGAGGGTGCTGCTCGTCAGAGCGAGGTCAGTCTCCACGGTGGGGTGGGTGCCGGGGGGCTGCTGCCGGTTGGCGCGGTGGGTGGAAGGTGCCCCTCGTCAGAGCGAGGCCAGTCTCCACGCTGCGCGCGGTGTGCGGGCGACAGCTGGCCGGTTGTGGCCGCCCTCAGCGCGGCTGCCGGGCGATCGCCAGCAGCGCGGTCGCGGGGCCCGTCGGCTTCTCGCCGCGGCGCCACACGGCGTGCAGGGGCCGGGTCAGGTCGAGGTCACGGACGACGACCCGCACCAGCCGCCCGCTCGCGACCTCGGCCGCCACGGCCAGGCCGCTCAGCACAGCCGCCCCCGCGCCGGTGAGCGCCGCGGCCCGCACCGCCGAGCTGGACGGAAGCTCCAGCGCCGGCCGGAGCCGGTGCCCGTGCCGTTCGAGCGCCAGCTCGAGCGTCTCCCTGGTGCCCGACCCCGGTTCGCGCACCAGGGCGACGCCGTCCGCGAGCTCGGCCGGCGACACGGCCCGCCGCCGCGACCAGCGGTGGTCGGGTGACACGACGACGACGAGGGCGTCGTCCCCCACGCGCTGCCGGCCGAGGTCGCGCGGAACCGTGGGTCCTTCGACGAAGCCGAGGTCGACCGCTCGGTGCCGTACCCGCTCCACGACCTCGGCCGAGTTCGCCACCGCCAGGGACGCGCGCAGCTCGGGCAGCCGGCGCTGCAGAGCGACGAGCCACAGCGGCGCCAGGTACTCGGCCACCGTCAGGCTGGCAGCGACCTGCAGGCCGACCCGGTGCTCGGCGCGCAGCGACTCGACCGAGCTGCTGAACGTGTCGGCGGCGTCGAGCAGCTCGGACGCCCAGTCGACGACCAGCTGCCCCTCCGGCGTCAGGTCGCTGCCCCGAGTGCTGCGGGCCAGCAGGCGAACCCCGAGCCGGCGCTCGAGGGCGGCCAGCCGGCGGCTCACGCTGGGTTGGCTGAGCCCCGACTGCGCCGCGACGCGACCGATGCTCCCCTCCTCGGCCACCGCGACGAGCAGGGCGAGGGTCTCGAGGTCCGGGCGCGTCATGCACGCAGCGTATGACCTGCACGCCGATGAGGGGCTACCGCCGGACGTCGGAACCCCCCACCGTGGGACGGTGACCTCCCGACCCCCTGGCTTCCCGACGTCCGACCCGGTGCGCGACAGCGGCCGGCTCGAGCCGACGTCCGACCGCGCTGCGACCGCGGCCCGGGTGCGCGAGCTGCTCCCCGGACTGGTGCTCGTCGCCGCCGGTACGGCCGCGGCCCTGCTCCTGCACGCGTGGTTCGGGCGGCAGGGCTGGCTCACCGGGGTCGGGGCACTGACCATCGCGGTGGTGCTCGGCATCGTGGCGACCAACGCGGGGCTGCGGCAGCCGGTGCTGCGTCCCGGCACGAAGCTCGCCACGGCGAAGCTGCTGCGCATCGGCGTGGTCCTGCTCGGCCTGTCGCTGTCGCTGCCCGCCGTGCTGAAGCTGGGCCCGGCCGTGCTGGCCGTGGTCGTCGCCACCGTCGTGATCACGTTCACGACCACGCGGTGGATCGGCAGCAGGATCGGCGTCTCCCCGACCCAGTCGCTGCTGGTCGCCACCGGCTTCGCCGTCTGCGGCGCGTCGGCCGTCGCGGGCATGCAGGCGGCCGTCGACGCGGACGAGGACGAGGTGGCCGCGGCCATCGCCGGGGTGACGGTCTTCGGGGGGGCCTGCATGTTCGCCCTTCCGGTGCTCGGCCCGGCGATCGGGCTCAGCGACACGCAGACCGCCGTCTGGGCCGGGTCGAGCGTGCACGAGGTGGCGCAGGTGGTCGCCGCGGCGGGGCCCTTGGGCGCCGCGGCGCTCGCCACCGCGATCGTCGTCAAGCTCACGCGCGTGCTGCTGCTGGCGCCGCTGGTCGCCGGCGTGAGCTTGTCGCGTCGTCGCGCCGAGTCACGGGCCGCGGCGTCCCGGCAGGCCCGCTCTGGCCTGGACGGGCACGGCGAGGACGGCCTGTTCGCCGGCGACGCGTCGGCGACGAGCGCTCGCCGGCCGCCCGTCGTCCCGCTGTTCGTCGCCGGCTTCGTGGCGTGCGTGGCGCTCCGCAGCACGGGCTGGGTGCCGGACACCGTGCTCGACGTCGCGAAGTGGCTGCAGGACCTCGCGCTCACCGCCGCGCTGTTCGGCCTCGGTGCCGCGGTCGACCTGCCGCGTCTCGCCCGCACCGGTGCGCGCACGGCGCTGCTCGGCCTGGCCGCCACGCTCGTCGCCCTCGTGGTCGGGCTCACGGGCGCCACGCTCGCTGTCAGCTGACGTGGCGCAGGGGCCGGCACGGGCTGTGCGGCGATGGGTGTGGTCGGGCTGGTCGTGATCGCAGCCAGGGCGCCGGCACCCATCCCCGCACCTACGGCCGGCTCCCCGACGGCCGGCTACTGACAGCTGGCTCAGCCGAGGTGCTCGCGCAGGAACGCGACGGCGCGGGTCCAGGCGAGGCGGGCGGACTGCTCGTCGTACGTGCCGAGCCGGTCCTTGTCGTTGTGGAACGCGTGACCAGCCGGGTAGTAGTGGAACTCCACGGTGCTCTTCGTCTCCTGGCGCATCTGCGCCTCCTGGGCGCGCGCGTGGTCGACGGGGTAGAACGCGTCCAGCTCGGCGTAGTGACCCTGCACCGGCGCGGTGATCGAGGCGTAGGAGTCGGGCACGCCCTGACCCACCCCGTAGAACGGCACGGCCGCGCCGATCTTGTCACCCTGCTGCGCCGCGAGCATGAGGACGAACCCGCCGCCCATGCAGAAGCCGATGGCGCCCACCTTCGCAGAGGTCACCGAGTCGAGCCCCAGCAGGTAGTCGACGGCACCGCCGAGGTCACGCGCTGCCTGCTCCGCGGGCAGCTGCTCCATCATCTGGCCTGCCTCGTCGGAGTCGTGCGCCACCCGTCCGCCGAAGAGGTCGGGGGCCAGCGCGACGAACCCTTCGCCGGCGAGCCGGTCGCAGATGTCGGCGATGTGGTCGTCGAGCCCCCACCACTCCTCGATCACGATGACGCCCGGCCCGGATCCGGAGTCCGGCAGCGCGAGGTACCCGTGCGCCTGACCGCCGTTGCTGTCGAACGTCACGTTCTGCCGGGGGTTGCCCCCAGTCGTCTCGCTCACGCTGCCACCTCTCGTCGTGGTCGAGCGGGCGGAGCCGCGCCCGCGCTGCCGATGCTAGCCACGCTCGACAGCCCGCGAAGGTCGAGCCGTCGGGGAAGGGGCGGCGGTCGGACGACGTTGAGGTGGGTGAGACGCGGAGCAGCCTGGGTAGGGGGTCAGAGGCACCGCGGGGCTCGTGCGGTGCGTCGAGAGCATCGCCAAGGCCGAAGGAGTGCGCATGAACCACGCCGGGAGCAGGCGCCAGCGACCGAAGGTCGTGGTGGTGGGCGGGGGCTTCGCGGGACTGTCCGCGGTGCGGCAGCTCAGCGTGGCGGACGTCGACGTGCTGCTGGTCGACCGCAACGGCTACACGACGTTCCAGCCGCTGCTCTACCAGGTGGCGACGGGCGGCCTGAACCCCGGCGACGTGACCTTCGCGCTGCGAGCGTTCACCGCGAAGTACCGCAACACGCGGTTCCGGCGCGCGACGGTCACCAAGGTGGACCCCGACGCGAAGCTGCTGCACGTCGACGAGGGGGACCCGATCGCCTACGACTACCTCATCGTCTGCTGCGGCGTGACCGCCAACCACTTCGGCATCCCGGGCGCCGAGGAGCACTCGCACACCATCTACACCCGCGGCGCGGCTATCGACGCGCGCGACCTCATCGTCTCGAGCCTCGAGGACGCGGCCCAGGGCCAGCTCGACGCGAAGGAGCCGGTCTTCGTCGTGGTGGGGGGTGGCGCGACGGGCGTGGAGATGGCCGGCACGCTCGCCGAGCTGCGCAACGGTGCCGTGCCGATCGCCTACCCCGACCTCGACGTCAGCCGCGTCAAGGTCGTCATGGTCGAGATGTCGGACGACGTGCTCGGCCCGTTCCAGCCGAAGCTGCGCCGGTACGCGGCGCGAGCCCTGCGTCACCGCGGCATCGACCTGCGCCTCGACACCGCGGTGAAGCAGGTGCACCCGGACTCGGTCGTCGTGCAGCGCAAGGGCGAGGAGCCGGAGACCATCCCGGCGGCGGTGACGATCTGGGCGACCGGTGTGACGGCGGGGCCCGTCGTCGGTGACTGGGGTCTGCCCACGGGCAAGGGCGGCCGGATCGAGGTGGATCCCGACCTCCGGGTGAAGGGCCACCCCGAGATCTTCGCCGTGGGTGACGTGGCCGTGAACCCTGACGACCCGCTGCCGCAGCTCGCACCGCCGGCGATCCAGGGTGGCAAGCACGCGGGCGTGCAGATCCGTCGCATCCTCGCCGGCTCGCCGACGGAACCGTTCACGTACCACGACAAGGGCACGATGGCGACGATCGGCCGCAGCGACGCGGTGGTCCAGCTGCCGAACGGCTTCCGGCTGAAGGGCTGGCCTGCGTGGCTCGCCTGGTTGGGACTCCACCTCGTCGAGCTGATGGGCGGTCGCAACCGCATCGCCTCCCTGATCAACCTGTCGGTGCGGTACCTCAGCTGGCCGAGCCTCAACATCGTCGTGGGTGACCACGTGGACTGAGAGCCACGCGTCCTCTGGGACGATGGGAGCCGTGACCGCGACGACGCCTGAGTCCCTGCCCGGCCCGACCGACGACCGCGACGGCACGGGGTCGTCGTCCGCCGTCTCCAGCTCGCCCCTGGCCGACGCCGGGCTACCGCTGGGCGCCCTGGACGGCCGCTACCGCCGCAGCGTGGCGCCGCTGGTCGAGCACCTGTCGGAGGCGGCGCTCAACCGCGAGCGCGTGCACGTCGAGGTCGAGTGGCTGATCCACCTCACCGAGACGGGCGCCGTACCGGGAGCCAGGCCGCTCACCGAGGACGAGAAGGCCTCGCTGCGTTCGGTCGTCGACGGCTTCGGGCCGGACGACGTCGAGGAGCTGGCGGCGCTGGAGCGGCAGACCGTGCACGACGTCAAGGCCGTCGAGTACTACGTCAAGCGCCGCATGACCGGTCCCCTCGCCGACCTCAGTGAGCTCGTGCACTTCTGCTGCACGAGCGAGGACGTCAACAACCTGTCGTACGCGCTCATGGTGCGGGGAGCGGTGGGGCAGGTGTGGCTGCCGGCGGCGACGGCGGTGGCGGACGACGTGAGCCGGCTGGCCGTGGACCTCCGGGACGTGCCGATGCTGGCGCGCACCCACGGCCAGCCCGCGACGCCGACGACGCTGGGCAAGGAGCTGGCCGTGCTGGCGCACCGCCTGCGCCGCCAGCTGTCGCGCGTCGGGTCGGCCGAGTACCTCGGCAAGATCAACGGCGCGACGGGCACGTTCGCGGCCCACTACGCCGCCGTCCCGACGACCGACTGGGTGCAGGTGTCGCGCACCTTCGTCGAGGGGCTGGGCCTGACGTGGAACCCGCTGACCACGCAGATCGAGTCGCACGACTGGCAGGCCGAGCTCTACGCCGACGTCGCCCGGTTCAACCGCGTGCTGCACAACCTCTGCACCGACGTCTGGACGTACATCTCGTTGGGCTACTTCACGCAGGTGCTCGACAGCGAGGGCAAGGGCGCGACGGGGTCGTCGACCATGCCGCACAAGGTGAACCCGATCCGGTTCGAGAACGCCGAGGCCAACCTCGAGGTGTCGTGCGCACTGCTCGACGTCCTCGCCTCGACGCTCGTCACGTCACGTCTGCAGCGCGACCTCACCGACTCGTCGATGCAGCGCAACATCGGCACGGCGTTCGGGCACTCGCTGGTGGCGCTCGACAACGTGCGTCGCGGCCTGGCCGGCCTCGCGGCAGCACCGGACGCCATGGCCGCCGACCTCGACGCCAACTGGGAGGTGCTCGGCGAGGCGGTGCAGTCGGCGATGCGCGCGGAGGGCATCGCCGGCACGCCCGGCATGGACGCGCCCTACGAGCGGCTCAAGCAGCTGACGCGCGGCCACCGGGTCGACGGCCCGGCGATGCGCGAGTTCATCGCGGGCCTCGGCCTGCCGACGGAGGTCGAGCAGCGGCTGGTCGCGCTGACGCCCGAGACCTACACGGGTGTGGCGTCCGAGCTGGTCGACTACCTGCGCTGAGCCGCGCTCAGACGGTGACGGTGCCGTGGGGGGTGCTGAAGCTGCACGACATGAGCCCCGGCGTGCCGTGCGGCGCCATGAAGCTGAACTGCACGCCCTCCGGCTGGTGATCTGCCGGAAGGCCCAGCCACTCGGTGACCCGCAGCGGGTCCCCGGCGATCTGCAGGCCAGCCAGCCGTGCGTCGGTCGGCCCGGACGCCGACGGGTGCAGCTCGCCGCCGGTCTGCCACTGGATCAGGAACGGCAGCTGGGGGTCGGCGATCAGGCCCTTGACGCCCAGCTGGCGCCAGCGCAGCTCGACGCCGTCGGGACGGTGCCGGTTGCCCTGCACCGCCTCTCGCCCGAGGCGCTCCTCGGCGTCCGTCAGGTCGTCCACAGCCACGACCCAGCCCATCCAGCCGCCGCCGGCCTCGGTGCGCGCACGCACGGCCTGGCCGAACGGCGCCTTGTCGGACGCCGGGTGGTCCAGCACGTCGACGACCTCGACGTACCGCTCCTCGACCAGCGGAAGGATGATGTTGCGGGTGCCGAAGCGGGGGTGGATGCCTCCGTCGACCGGCTCCACTCCGAGAGCTGCGGACAGCCGCTTGGCCGTGGCGTGCAGCCCGTCAGGCTCCGCGGCGAAGGACACGTGGTCGACTCGCATGCCCAAAATCGTGACACACGGGCGGCGATGGTCGTGCACCGGCCCTGACGGCGCGGGACGTGCTGCGGTGACCGGGTCACCACGGTTCGCGCGAATGGGGGCACCGAGCGGACGCCGAGTGCCCCGTTTCGCGCGAAAGGTGAGCCGGGCGCGGTCAGCGGCGGGCCGCGAGGAAGGTGTCGAGGCGACCGATCGCCTCGGTCAGGTCGTCGACGTGGGGCAGCGTGACGAGCCGCAGGTGGTCCGGCGTCGGCCAGTTGAACCCAGTGCCCTGGACGACGAGGAGGTTCTGCTCGCGCAGCAGGTCGAGCACGAGCTTCTGGTCGTCCTCGACGTGGTAGACGTCCGGGTCGAGCCGGGGGAACAGGTAGAGCGCGCCCTTGGGAGCCACGCAGCTGACGCCGGGGATCTGCTCGAGCAGCCGCAGCGCGGTGTCGCGCTGCTCGCGCAGGCGTCCGCCGGGCAGCACCAGGTCGTCGAGCCCGTGCTTGCCGCCCAGGGCGGTGGCGACGGCGTGCTGGGCCGGCACGTTGGCGCAGAGGCGCATGTTGGCCAGGATCTCCAGGCCCTCGACGTAGCTGGCGGCGTCGTGCACCGGCCCGCTCAGCACCGCCCAGCCCGACCGGAACCCGGCCAGCCGGTAGGCCTTCGAGAGGCCGTTGAACGTGAGGCACACGAGGTCTGGCGCGAGGGACGCCGTCGAGACGTGCTCGGCGCCGTCGTAGAGGATCTGGTCGTAGATCTCGTCGCTGAAGACGACGAGCCCGTGGCGCCGTGCCAGGTCGAGCATGCCGTTCAGCACCTCGGTGCCGTAGACCGCGCCGGTCGGGTTGTTGGGGTTGATGATCACGAGCGCCTTGGTGCGGTCGGTGATCTTGGCGGCGAGGTCGTCGAGGTCGGGCTGCCAGCCGTTGGACTCGTCGCACAGGTAGTGCACCGGCCGCCCGCCCGCCAACGACGTCGCCGCCGTCCAGAGCGGGTAGTCGGGCGCGGGCAGCAGCACCTCGTCGCCGTTCTCGCACAAGGCCTGCAGCGCCATGACGATCAGCTCGCTGACGCCGTTGCCCAGGAAGACGTCACCGGTGTCGATATCGGTCACGCCCTTGGCCTGGTGGTACTGCACGACCGCCCGCCGCGCGGAGGGCAGGCCGCGCGAGTCGCAGTAGCCCTGCGCGGTCGGCAGCGCGGCGATGACGTCGGCGAGGATGCCCTCGGGCGCCTCGAAGCCGAACGGTGCCGGGTTGCCGATGTTGAGCTTGAGGATCCGGCGTCCTTCGAGCTCGAGACGGTGTGCCTCGGCGAGCACGGGACCCCGGATGTCGTAGCAGACGTCGGCGAGCTTGCTGGACTGTCGCACGATCACGGGTGCACCTTGGTCGGACGCGGGGACGGGCTCTCAGTGTCGCAGGACCAGCGCGCCGACGTCCGTTCGTGGTGCGACGTCTCACATCGTGTCGTTCGCGGCCGGGCTTTGGGACGGACGTCGGCGAGCGCGGGCCGACCGCAGGTACACCCGGTGCGCGGTCACGACCACCGTGAGCCAGGCGAGCGCCAGCGTCCACGCCCCCAGCACGTCGGTGAACCAGTGGTGGCCGAGGTAGACGCGGGAGAGCCCCATGCTGACGACGAAGGCCGCGGCGACGACCAGCACGGCGACCCGGGCCCACCCGCGGCGCCAGTGCGCGACGGCGAGGTACGCCAGTACGCCGACGAGCGCCATGCTGTTCAGCGAGTGCCCGCTGGGGAAGGCGAACGAGGACTCGAACGGCGGCACTGCGTCGACGAAGGGCGGCCGGGTGCGTCCCACGGCGGCCTTGGCGATCACGGTCATGCTGACCGAGCCAGCAGCCGTCACCGCGGTCAGCAGGATCGGTTCGAGTGACCGTCGTGCCCAGGCGAGCACGCACGCCAGCGCGCCGACGAGGATCGTCATGCCGAGCGTGCCGCCGAGGTCGGTGAAGGCGGCGACGACCCGGGTGAGCCCCGGTGTCCGCACGGCCAGTGCGGCGGTGAGCACGGGCTCGTCGAGCACGGCGATGCCGTCGGCCTCCGTCACGGCGTCGTACACGACGGCGGCCAGCAGCGCGAACACGGCGCAGACGACGAAGCCGACGGCGAGGGTGCCGCCCGCGGCACGCCACGCGGTCGGTCGCCTCATGGAGTCATCATCCGTGACCTAGGACCCTGGTCGGCGCACGGGCCGGTCCGGCATCGTCGCGGTGCGCGGGACGGCAGCTCGGCGGTACGGTGGGGCGGCCGCCTGACCGGCCAGCGGCCGTCGCGGAAAGGGGTACGGGTGCAGTCCACGGTCTCCGTGCCGGCGAAGAAGCCACCGCGGGGTGAATCGCTGGGGGAGTGGCCGCTGCGGCCTGACGTCCGCAGCGCTCGACTTGCCCGACGCCTGGTGTCCCAGGCGATGGACGGGGTGGGCGAGGCGCTGAAGCGCAGGGCAGCTCTCATCACGAGCGAGCTCGTGTCCAACGGTGTGCGGCACGCGCGTGGCGGCCTCGTGCTGCAGGTCCTGCAGCTGCGGCGTGGCATCGTCGTGGCGGTGGCCGACGACAGCGCGGCCCCGCCGGTGGTGCGGCCGGCCGGGCGCAAGCTCGTCGAGGACGGGCGAGGCCTGCTCATCGTGGAGCGCATCAGCGACGAGCTGGGATGGGCGCGCACCCCGACCGGCAAGGTCGTGTGGGCGTCCGTGCTCGACGAGGACTGACACCAGGCCTGCGGCCTCGGTTCAGGCGGTCGTGCGCGCCGACCAGGTGACGCAGGTGCCGCCGGTTGCCGGCTGGCCGAGGCTCAGGCCGCCGCCGTGCCTCGCGGCCCGCGCGGTGAGGTTGGCGAGGCCGCTGCGCCGTGACCGGTCGGGCGGGATGCCCCGTCCGTCGTCCGTCACCTGGAGCACCACCTCGTCGGGGCTCGCCTCGAGGCGGACGTCGACGTGGGTGGCCTGCGCGTGCCGGGCCACGTTCGTGAGCAGCTCGCGCAGCACGGCCAGCAGGTCGGCGCGCAGCTCGGCCCCGACGACGGTGTCGACGGGGCCGGTCACGGTGAGGTGGGGACGCTCGCCCAGCACGGGGGTGAGCTCCTCGACGACGTCGAGCACGGCGGCGTGCGTCAGGTGCTCGTCGCCGCCCGAGCGTCCCGCGACGCTGAGAGAGTAGATGGCTGAGCGGATGTCCTGGATGGTCTCGTCGAGGTCGTCGACGTAGCCCTCGAGCCGCTGCGCGGCCATGGAGTCCGTGACGACGGTCAGCAGCCCCTGCAGGCCGAGACCGGTGGCGAACAGGCGTTGGATCACCTGGTCGTGCAGGTCGCGGGCGATGCGGTCACGGTCCTCGAACACCGCGAGGCGTCGGCGCTCGGTCTGCGCGCGCAGGTACTCCAGGGCCAGCCCGGCCTGCTCGGCGTACCGGGTGAGCAGCGTGAGGCTGAGGCGGGAGAACGGAGGCCGTTCGCGGTGGCCGAGCAGCACCAGGGCGGCCTCGGGCCTGGTCTGCGCGCTGCTGGTCAAGGGGGCGCTCATCAGCGGCCCCTCCGCACCCAGGAGGGACGCGGTGGCGGGCAGGTCGCGCGCCGGGTCGGGCCACCGTCCCCCATCCATGAGCCGGTCGACCTCGTCGTCCGGCAGCGGCACCTCGCCGGTCGCCAGCGCCGCGCTGACCCGGTCGCCGTGCGACATGTCGCTGTTGGACCCTGCGCTCTTCGACACGGCGCTGATCGACACTGCCTCGCCGACGGGCCGGCTCAGCACCACCGTGAGCTGGGCCTCGGCCACGAGCCGGGCGCGCTCGGCGACGAGGTGGTGGCTCTGGGTGGGGTCGCGGAACAGCTGCGGCGTCAGCTCGGTGAGCGCCTCCGTCCAGCGGTGGCGCCGGGTGGCCTCCTCGTACAGCCGCGCGTTCTCGATCGCCACGCCGGCGGCGGCCGCGAGCGCCAGCACGACGTCCTCGTCCTCCGCGGTGAAGGGCTGGCCGGTCGTCTTCTCGCTGAGGTAGAGGTTGCCGAACACGGTGCCGCGCACGCGGACCGGCACGCCCAGGAAGGTGCGCATCGGCGGGTGGTGCGCCGGGAAGCCGACGGACGCCGGGTGCTGGCTGATGTCGTCGAGGCGCAGCGGTCGCGGGTCGGCGACGAGCACACCGAGCAGCCCGTGCCCCTGAGGGACGGGCCCGATGGCTCGGGCCGTCTCGGCGTCGATGCCCTCGTGGACGAACTGCGCCAGCCCCTCGCCGTCCTCGGCGATGACCCCGAGGGCCCCGTAGCGGGCGCCGACGAGCTGGCACGCCGAGCGCACGATCTGCTGGAGCAGCACGGGAAGCGTCAGGTCGGACGAGAGCGCCACGACGGCGTCGAGCAGGCCGCGCATCCGGTCCTGACCGGCGGCCATCTCCTCGGTGCGGTCGATGACCTCGCGGAGCAGCTCGTCGAGCCGCAGGCGCGAGCGGTCGCTCCAGACGCTGGGCGACGGCCGGTCGCTCGGGACGTCTTCGTCCGTCACGGCGCCATGAGGCGGGAGGCGAAGACGGCCGCTTGCGTGCGCCGCTCCATACCGAGCTTGGCGAGCAGGCTCGACACGTAGTTCTTCACCGTCTTCTCGGCGAGGAACATGCGCTCGGCGATCTGCCGGTTGGTGAGCCCCTCGGCGATCAGCAGCAGGATGCGCCGCTCCTGGTCGGTGAGGTCAGCCAGGGCGGGGTTGTCCTGGGGCTGCTCGCGGAGGCGGTGCACGACCCGCTGGGTGAGCTGCGGGTCGATGAGGGACTGGCCGGCGGCGACCTTGTGGACGGCGCCGAGCAGCTCGTTGCCGCGGATCTGCTTGAGCACGTAGCCGGCGGCGCCCGCCATGATCGCGGCGACGAGCGCCTCGTCGTCGTCGTAGGACGTGAGGATGAGGCACGCGATACCGGGGTCGAGGCTGCGCACGTCGCGGCACACGTCCATGCCGGTGCCGTCGGGCAGCCGCCCGTCGAGGATCGCCACGTCGGGTCGCAGGGCGGGGATGCGGCGCGCCGCCTCGGCCGCGAGGCCGGACTCGCCGACGACGCTGATCGTGCCGTCCGACTCGAGCAGCTCGCGCAGCCCGCGGCGGACGATCTCGTGGTCGTCCAGGAGGAAGACCGTGACCGGTCGCTTCTCCGCGCTGGTGTCCGTCACGCCTTGCCTCCCGTGGCGGCCAGCGCCCTGGTCTCGTCGTCGGTCGCATCGGACCACACGGCGGAGGGGATGCGCCGCCCCGAGACCATGCCAGGAGTGATGCGCACGAAGTGCCGGCGGTCGCCCCCCACCCACGGCACCAGAGGCAGCTGCTCGGCGCGTGCCAGCTCGCCGACGTCCGTGATCTCGCGCAGGGTGCCGGTGACGAGCACGCTCCACCCCGAGCACGTCTCACGGTCGAGCTCGTCGACCTCGAAGGCCACGACCACACCCCGCTCCCGTGAGCTCGCCAGCAGCGACCCGGGCCTGGTGCGGATCACCACCGTGTCGCCGTCGACAGCGTAGTTGACGGGGAGGATGACGGGCAGCGCCTTGCGGGTCAGGGCGACCCGGCCGACCGTCGTGCTCGCCAGCAGGTGGAAGCACTCGTCGGTCGGGATGGCCAGGATGCGCTCGGAGTTCACCCGGACGATTCTGCCCGAGTCCGGACGGCGTGACCGGGGTCATAGGTCCTGACGTCATCGTGGCTGCGCGCGTGCCACCTGGAGGCAGGGCAGACTCGCTGGCGTGACCGGCGACGACGCACGTGTGACGACCCTGCTGCAGGCGCGGGCCGGAGCGGGGCACGGCGTCCCACGGGTGGTAGCCAGCGGCAACGACTCGGTGCCCTGGCGCCTGCTCGAGCTCGTGGACGGCGCCCTGGCGCGGTACGCGCTGCACATGCTCAACGCGCCGACCGGCATCCCGACCCGGGACGGCGTGGTGCACGAGACCTGCTTCGTGGGAGCGGGCATGCGGCGCAGCCCGGCGCTGTCCTACGTGCCGGCGCGGCTGTCGCTGGTGCCGCGGCTGTTCGCCACGACGCTGCCGCCGGACGTCGTGTGCCTGCACGTGTCGCGTCCCCGGGACGGCATGGTGTCGATGGGCGCGGAGGTCAACGTGCTGCCGGCTGCGGTGGAGGCCTGCCGGGCGCGGGGTGGTCTGGTGCTGGCCCAGGTGAACCCGTGGATGCCGTACACCTTCGGCGACGGCGAGATCCCGCTCGACCAGCTCGACGCGGTCATCGAGGCGGACCAGGTGCTCGGGGGCTCGCACGCGGCCACGCGGCCGGGCCAGGTGCCGGCACCGGCGGACGACGCCGCCGCGGTGATCGGTGACCTCGTGGCGGCCCGCGTGCACGACGGCGCGACCCTGCAGCTGGGCATCGGCGCGGTCCCCGACGCGACGCTGCCCGGGCTCTCGGCCCGTCGGCACCTCGGCGTCTGGAGCGAGATGGTGTCGGACGGACTGCTGGCGCTGCGCGAGGCCGGCGCGCTGGACGCCGAGCGGCACGTGGTGGCGTCGTTCGTCGTCGGCTCGCCGGAGCTGTACGCGTACCTCGACCAGAACCCGGGCGTGCGCATCCTGCGGACCGAGACGACGAACGCCCCGGCGGCGATCGCCGCGAACCCGGCGATGACGAGCATCAACACCGCCCTCCAGGTCGACCTCTTCGGCCAGGCGAACGCGTCCCGCATCAACGCCCGCATCCACTCCGGCTTCGGCGGTCAGACCGACTTCATCGTGGGCGCCATCCACTCGCCCGGCGGTCAGGCGATCATGGCGCTGCGCTCGTGGCACCCGAAGGCCGACGTGTCGACGATCGTGCCGCTGATCGACGAGCCGGTGACGTCGTTCCAGCACACGGCGGTCGTGACCGAGCAAGGAGTGGCGCCCATCTTCGGCCACGACGAGCGCACGCAGGCGAGGCACCTGATCGACCACGCGGCGCACCCCGACGTCCGCGACGAGCTGCGCGAAGAAGCCGCCGAGCTCGGGCTGCTGGCGTAGCGCCCGACGACCCTTGTCCTTGACACATCGTGAAACAGGTTGTTCTCTGCAACGGCCGACTACTCCGTTCGGGTGACCGTCCTTGCCCTGTCGTCGGGGTGGGGTGTCTGGTGGGCGGTCTTACCGGTCTTTAGGTACGGGCCAGTGGGAACCAGACATTCGCGACGTGGCGAGGGTTCCTTGCCGCGGTATCGATAGGACGGTTTGCCATGGATTCGCGGTCTTCTCTTGCTGTTGGTCGTCTCTCGCTTCTTCGTCTGTGGTCACGTCACGGCTCGGCAAGTCCTGCACTGCCTCGCGGTCGTGCCGATCGCGGCCGGGTGTTCTCGGGTCGGTGGTGGCGGTGGTCGGTTGCTCCGGCGGTGGCGGCGGTCGCGGTGGCGGGGATGGGTGCGCCGGCGTTCGCCGCGGCGCCGTCGGTGCCGACGGGGATGGCGTCCTCGCAGCTGGTCTCGCAGCAGCCGGTGCTGTCCGCGGTGGTGACGGACAGCGACGGCGGGCAGGTGACCGCGACGTTCTACGCGAAGACGGCCGGGACGTCTCCTGGCAGGTGAAGGCGTGCGACGCGACGTCCTGTTCGGCGGCGTCGGGGCTGCAGTCGGCGACGGTCAGTGCCGCGCTGGGGGCGGGACTGCGTCCGGGCGCGACCCGGCTGACGTTCCCGGTCGCCGACCGGGTGACCGCCCACGTGGATGTCGGCACCGGGAACCTGCTGGTGAC
>DASSTJ010000192.1:0-20379 GCA_035707965.1 Actinomycetales bacterium | reverse complement strand
GGCGGAGGTGGACCCCGAGTGGTCCATCGCCGGAAAGCCCAACGGCGGCTACCTGCTCGCCTTGTGCGCGCAGGCGGCGCTGGCCGAGCTGCGCGAGGGCGGCGAGCACCACCCGCACGTCCTCGCCGCGACCGGCACGTTCCTGAGCGCGGCACCGTTCGGTGCGGCCCGCCTGGAGGTCACTGAGCTGCGTCGCGGCCGCAGCTCCAGCGTGCTGCGCAGCCGCCTGATGAGCGGGGACGGCGAGCCCCGTGTCGAGGCCATGATCACCTGTGGTCGCCTGCACGAGGACGCCGAACCGCGCCATGACGGCGTCGCTCGCCCCCAGGTGCCGACGATCGAGCAGTGCGTGCGACTGCCCGTCGACGCCCCTGGGTTCCACGTACCGCTGATGGGAGTGCTGGCCGAGCACCTGGACCCCGCGTGCCTGGGGTGGGCGACCGGCTCCCCGGGCGGGGAGGGGGAGCTGCGTGGCTACCTGTCGTTCGACGACGGGCGCGCCTTCGACCCCCTCGCCCTGGTCATGGCGGTCGACGCGTTCCCGCCACCCACCTTCGATCTCGGTCTCACAGGCTGGGTCCCCACGATGTCGCTCAGCGCCTGGGTCCGGGCCCTTCCCGCCCCCGGTCCACTCGCCGTCCGCACGCGGGCGCGGCTCGTCCAGGACGCCCTCGTCGACGAGACGTGCGACGTGTGGGACTCGCGCGGCCGACTCGTGGCGACGGGCCACCAGCTGGCCGGTGTGCGCGTCCCCCGCAGCTGACGATGCCGCACAGGGGGTTTCGGACGTCGGTCAGCCCCACGCCGCCGCTCCTCCGCGAGCTGGGGCGCGTCGGTGCGCGCATGGGTGAGCAGAAGCAGTCGCCAAGGCAGCCCCAATCGCACACCCACGCGCTCACCCACAGGCGCAGCAGACCGCGCGACACGGTTCGACTGTCGTAGCGCTGACCTGCAAGCCGCGGGACGCACGGCCACGCGGCAGCCCGGCGCGCGTCAGCCGTCGAAGGCCGCCGGGAGCGTCGCCTCGTGCGCCGTGCGAAGCTCTCCCAGCGGCACGGTGAACAACCCCTGCACGTCGAGCACCTGCACGTCGCCGTCGCCGGACGCGTCGTCCACGACGCCGATCCTCTGGTGCGGCACGCGGCGAGCGGTGCACATGTCGGTGAAGCGCACCTCCTCCGACCGAGGCACGGCCACGAGCGCCCGCGCCGTCGACTCGCTGAAGAGCGCCACGAACGGGTCGATGCCGTCGCGCTCGCACAGCTCGTCCAACCAGATGCGCGCGCCGACGCCGTAGCGCAGGCACGACTCGACCAGCGCGATCGCCAGCCCGCCGTCCGACAGGTCGTGCGCCGCGTCGACCAGCCCGTCCCGGGACGCCGCGACGAGGATCTCGCCCAGCACGCGCTCCGCCTCCAGGTCGACGGCCGGCGGACGCCCACCGAGGTGCCCGTGCTCGACGTCCGCCCAGGACGACCCGCCCAGCTCGTCGCGGGTGGCGCCGATGAGGAAGATCGCCTGGCCCGCGCTGCGCCAGCCGGACGGCGTCCGCCGCGAGACGTCGTCGAGCACCCCGAGCACAGCGACCACCGGTGTCGGGTAGATCGCCACGTCACCGGTGGAGTTGTAGAGGCTCACGTTGCCACCGGTCACCGGCACGCCCAGCGTCTGGCAGCCGTCGGCGAGGCCCGTGACGGCCTGCGCGAACTGCCACATCACCTCGGGGTCCTCGGGCGAGCCGAAGTTGAGGCAGTCGCTCACGGCGAGCGGCTTCGCACCGACGGTCGCCACGTTGCGGTACGCCTCGGCGAGCGCCAGCTGCGCGCCGGCGTACGGGTCGAGCGCGGCGAAGCGGGCGTTGCAGTCGGTCGAGAGAGCGACGCCGAGGCCGCTGGACTCGTCCACGCGCACCACCCCCGCGTCGTCCGGCATCGCGAGCGCCGTGTTGCCCTGCACGTAGCGGTCGTACTGGTCCGTGACCCACGCCCGGCTGCTGAGGTTCGGCGAGGCCACCAGACGCAGCAGCGTGGCACGCAGCTCCTCGCCGGTCGAGGGCCGCGCCAGACGATCGGACGTCGGCTCGTCGGCCTGCAGCGCGTCCAGGCCCGCGGGACGCGACATCGGCCGGTCGTACACCGGCCCGTCGTGCGCCACGGTGCGCGGTGGCACGTCGACCACGGTGTCGCCGTGCCACTGCACGACCAGCCGACCGGTGGACGTCACCTCGCCGACCACGGTGGCCTCGACGTCCCACTTCGTGGTGATCGCCATGAACTCGTCGAGCTTGGCCGGTGCGACGACCGCCATCATGCGCTCCTGCGACTCGCTCATGAGGATCTCCTCAGGGGCAAGGCTGCTGTCGCGCAACGGAACCTGGTCGAGCCACACGTGCATGCCGCCGTCGCCGTTGCTGGCCAGCTCGCTGGTGGCGCACGACAGGCCGGCGCCACCCAGGTCCTGGATGCCTTCCACGACACAGGCCGTGAACAGCTCGAGGCAGCACTCGATGAGCACCTTCTCGGCGAAGGGGTCGCCCACCTGCACTGCCGGGCGCTTCGACGGCCCGGTCGACTCGAAGGTCTCCGACGCCAGCACCGAGACGCCGCCGATGCCGTCGCCGCCGGTCTTGGCGCCGAACAGCACGACGAGGTTGCCCTCACCGGACGCGTTCGCCAGGTGGATGTCGTCGTGCCGCATCGAACCGACGCACAGCGCGTTGACGAGCGGGTTGCCCTGGTAGCTGGGGTCGAAGACGACCTCACCGCCGATGTTCGGCAGGCCCAGGCAGTTGCCGTAGCCGCCGACGCCGGCGACGATGCCGGGCACCACGCGGTGGGTGTCGGGGTGGTCGATCGCCCCGAACCGCAACGGGTCCATGACCGCGATCGGTCGAGCGCCCATGCTCATGATGTCGCGCACGATGCCGCCGACGCCGGTCGCCGCCCCCTGGTACGGCTCGACGTACGAGGGGTGGTTGTGGCTCTCGATCTTGAACGTCACGGCCCAGCCGTCACCGATGTCGACGACGCCCGCGTTCTCGCCGATGCCCACCATCAGCTTGCTGCGCATGGCGTCCGTGGTCTTCTCGCCGAACTGACGCAGGTGCACCTTGCTCGACTTGTACGAGCAGTGCTCGCTCCACATGACGCTGTACATCGCGAGCTCGGACGACGTCGGCCGCCGGCCGAGGATCTCGCGGATGCGCTCGTACTCGTCCGGCTTCAGCCCGAGCTCGGCCCAGGGCTGCTCGACGTCCGGCGTGGTCTCCGCGGCCTTGACCGTGTCGGTCATGCTGCCGTCCCGGTGAGCGAGGCCAGCACCGAGGTGAAGAACCGCAAGCCGTCCAGGCCGTCGGTGCCGGTGCGCGGGTCGGGACCGAAGCCTGCCTCCGTGGCGTGCTCGGGGTGCGGCATCAGCCCGACCACGTTGCCACGGGGGTTGCTGACGCCAGCGATGTCGCGGTACGAGCCGTTGGGGTTGCCGTCGAGGTAGCGCGCGACGACCCGACCCTCGGCCTCGAGCTCGTCCAGCGTGCGCTCGTCGGCGACGAAGCCGCCCTCACCGTTCTTCAGCGGGACGACGACGCGCTCGCCGCGCTCGTACTGCGCGGTCCACGGCGTGTCGGTGCGCTCGATCGCGAGCGCCTGGTCGCGGCACCCGAACTTGCGGTGGTCGTTGCGCACCAGCGCGCCGGGCAGGAGGTGCGCCTCGCACAGCATCTGGAAGCCGTTGCAGATGCCGAGCACGGGCAGGCCGCCGTTCGCGGCGTCGACCACCGTGCCCATCACCGGCGCGAAGCGTGCGATAGCACCGCAGCGCAGGTAGTCGCCGTACGAGAAGCCGCCCGGCAGGACGACCGCGTCGACCCCGTGCAGGTCGGCGTCACCGTGCCAGAGGGCGACGGCCTCACCACCGGCCGTGCGCACCGCCCGCAAGGCGTCGCGGTCGTCCAGGGACCCGGGGAACGTCACGACGCCGATGCGCATCAGGCGCTCGCCTCCGCACCCTCGTGGTCGACGCTCACGTCGACCACGTCCTCGAGCACGGGGTTCGCCAGCAGCGTGCCCGCCGCCTCACGGATCTGCGCGAGCACCTCGTCGGTCGCCTCGCCGTCCACCTCGAGCTCGAACCGCTTGCCCTGCCGGACCGCGGTCACGGACGCGTACCCGAGCCGGTGCAGCGCGCCAGCGACGGCCTGGCCCTGCGGGTCGAGGATCTCGGGCTTGAGCATGACGTCGACCACGACGCGTGCCATGCGGGCACTCCTGAGGACGGCGGCCAGGGGCCGGACGAGCAGCGGTCCCCCCAGCCTAGCGGCGGGCGTGGCCCCACCCCGACGCCGTCCACGAGCGCACTTCGTCGCCGAGGTGCCCGCTCACGGCCTCGCAGCCGTGCACTCCGTAGCCGAGGTGCACGGCTGGTGGCAGGGTGACGCCATGCAGCTCACGCACCTCGGACACTCCTGCCTGCTCGTCGAGACCGACGGCACCCGCATCCTCATCGACCCGGGCGTCTTCTCCCACGGCTTCGAAGAGCTCAGCGGCCTGGACGCCGTCGTCATCACCCACCAGCACGCCGACCACGTCGACGTCGAGCGGCTGCCCGTGCTGCTCGAGGCCAACGACGGCGCCCAGCTGCTCGTCGAGCCCGAGACGTGTGCCGACCTGCGTGCCGCCGGCATCGACGCCACGCCGCTCCACGCCGGTGCCGAGGTGGACGTCGCCGGCGTCCCGGTGCGCGCCGTCGGCGGGCAGCACGCCGTCATCCACCCCGACATCCCTCGCGTCGGCAACGTCGGCGTCCTGATCGGCACCTCGGTGGCGGACGGCGGCAGCGGCCTGCTGCTGCACCCCGGGGACTCGTACGGGCAGACACCGTCCGCCGACGTCCTCGCCCTGCCGCTCTGGGCGCCGTGGAGCAAGGTCGCCGAGATGGTCGACTTCCTGCGAGCCGTGGCCCCGACGATCGCGGTGCCCATCCACGAGAGCCAGCTGCTGCCGGCCGGTCGCGGCATGTACCTGGGGCACGCCGAGCGGCTGGCGCCCGAGGGCACGCGGGTGCGCGACCTCGCGGGCGAGGGCCCGGCCGAGCTGCTCTGACGCCGGACCCGGCCGGGCTGACGCGGGGCCTCCTCTGGCGCCTCTCGCCCGGTGCACCTCGTTGGCGAGGCGGATCTCGCGGAGTCCACTCGTCTGACGGCGCCTGCCGGAGGCACCCGCGCCAGCCGTCGTCGTGGATGATGTTCCCGGCCAGGACACGCTGATCATCCACGGCAGCTTGCGCGGACGGCTCCTCGGCTCAGGCGAAGCGGTGGCCGGTCAGCGTCTCGTAGGCCTCGACGTACTTCGCGCGCGTGCGCTCGACGACGTCGTCCGGCAGCGGAGGTGGCGGCTCGTCGGACGCGCGGTCCCACCCGGACGCCGGCGACGTGAGCCAGTCCCGCACGTACTGCTTGTCGTACGACGGCTGCGGCCCGCCGGGCGCCCAGCCGACCGCCGGCCAGAAGCGGGACGAGTCGGGGGTGAGCACCTCGTCGCCCAGCACCAACCGCCCGTCGGCACCGCGGCCCAGCTCGATCTTCGTGTCGGCCAGGAGGATGCCGCGGTCACGGGCGAGCTGCTCGCCGCGGGCGTAGACAGCCAGCGTGATGCGCCGTAGCTCCGCGGCGACGTCCGGCCCGACGGTCTGCGCCACCTGCTCGAACGTCACGTTCTCGTCGTGCTCGCCCACCTCGGCCTTCGTGGCCGGGGTGAAGATCGGCGCGTCCAGCCGTGACCCGTCGGTGAGACCGGGCGGCAGCGGGACCCCGCACACCGCACCGGACTCCCGGTACTCCACCAGTCCCGACCCGGTCAGGTAGCCGCGCGCCACGCACTCGACGGGGAACATCTGCAACCGCTGCACCAGCACGGCCCGGCCGGCGACGTCGCCCGGAACGTCGGTCGACAGCACGTGGTGCGGCACGATGTCGGCCAGCTGGTGGAACCACCACAGCGACAGCTGGGTGAGCACGCGTCCCTTGTCGGGGATCTCGGTCGGCAGCACGTGGTCGTACGCGCTGATGCGGTCGCTGGCCACGACGAGCATCCGCGTCGGGTCGACGTCACCCGACGGCAGCAGCGGCGCGTAGAGGTCGCGCACCTTCCCCGAGTACATGTGGCGGTAGCCCCGGAGGTCGTGCGCGGCCGGACGCAGCAGCGCTGAGCTGGACGTCGACCCCGCGGTGTCGGGCACGTGCGGGCTCTCCCCATGGCTGCGTGCGGTCTCCGCCTCACCGGGCAGCGACACAGGGTGCTGGTCGGGCGCAGGCGCGCCGGCCGGGTCCGGGACGTGCGGTGAGCTCATGGGAGCAGCCTCTCGCACGCGACGGCGGCCTGGCGACGAGGCCCCGCGACCCCGCCCGCGCTCACGGCCTGTGCCCCGATTCGCGCGAAACGAGCCACCGATCCCATCACTGCTGCCCCGATTCGCGCGAAACGCGACCGGCCGGGGCGCGCTCCGGTCTCACGCCGGGGCCGCCGTGCGCCCGGCCTGCTGCTCAGCGGCCAGCCGCGCGATGTCCGTGCGGTACTGGCCGCCGTCCAGCTCGATCGTGCGCAGGCGACGGTAGGCCGCGTCACGCGCGGCGGCCAGGTCACGGCCGGTGCCGACGACGGACAGCACGCGTCCGCCGGCGCTGACCACGTGACCGTCGGCGTCGACGGCCGTGCCGGCGTGCAGCACCAGCGCGCCGCGCTCGTCGTCCAGCCCCGCGATCACGCCTCCGGTCACCGGGGACGCCGGGTAGCCGGGCGACGCCAGCACCACGGTCACGGCGGCGTCGTCGCTCCACACCAGCGGGGGCAGGCTCGCCAGCGTGCCGGTTGCGGCAGCGTGCAGGACGCCGGAGAGCGGCGTGCGCAGCCGCGCCAGCACGACCTGCGTCTCGGGGTCGCCGAAGCGCGCGTTGAACTCGACGACCCGTGGGCCCCGCGAGGTGAGAGCCAGACCCACGTAGAGGACGCCGGCGAAGGGGGTGCCCCGGCGACGCATGGCGTCGACGGTAGGTTGGGCCACCTGCTCGACGACCTGGTCGGTGAGGTCGGACGGCGCCCACGGCAGCGGCGAGTACGCCCCCATGCCACCGGTGTTGGGGCCTTCGTCGCCGTCGGCCAGCCGCTTGAAGTCCTGCGCCGGCTGCAAGGGCACGACCGTGGTGCCGTCCGTGATGCAGAACAACGAGACCTCAGGACCGTCGAGGAACTCCTCGACGACGACGCGGCCGTCCGGCTTGTCGAGGCACGCGTGCGCGTGGGCGAGCGCCGTGGGGTCGTCGTCGCAGACGACGACACCCTTGCCCGCCGCCAGGCCGTCGTCCTTGACGACGTGCGGGGTGCCGAACTCGGCGAGCGCTGCGCCGACCTCGGAGTCCGTGCAGCACAGCCGCGCTCGCGCGGTCGGTACGCCGGCCTCCGCCATGACCGTCTTGGCGAAGGCCTTGCTGCCCTCGAGGGCCGCCGCCTCGCGCGAGGGTCCGAAGCAGGTGATCCCACGCGCCCGCACGTCGTCCGCGACGCCCGCCACCAGCGGCGCCTCCGGGCCGATCACGACCAGGTCGGCGCCCCAGGCGGCGGCCAGCTCGGCCACCGCGGGTCCGTCCAGGGGGTCGACGGCCAGCAGCTCGGCGCGACCGGCCATGCCAGGGTTGCCGGGCGCGGCCGCGATCGCGGTCACTGCGGCATCGGCGTCCAGCGCCATGACGAGGGCGTGCTCGCGCGCGCCCGACCCGACGACGAGAACCCTCACGGACGACGAGGCTATCGGTGCGTCAGCCCAGTCCACTCGTGCGCCCGCTAGTCGACCGGCTCACGTTGGCCACGGCCTTCGCCAGAGCGAAGGACGTTGCCGACGTCCGACGCCTGGCCGCCGAGCCGCTCAGAGGTGAGCGGCCTCGACCTCGGCGAGGGCCTCGTCGAGCAGGTCGAGGCCGAGGCGGACCTCGTCGTCGCCGATCGTGCACGCCGGGACGACGTGGAGCCGGCTCATGTTGATGAACGGCAGCAGCCCGCGGCGCTTGCACGCAGCCATGAGGTCGGCCGTCGGCTTCGCGTCCGCGCCGCTGGCGTTGTACGGCACCAGGGACTCGCGCGTCTCCCGGTCGCGTACCAGCTCGAGTGCCCAGAACACGCCGAGTCCGCGGACCTCGCCGATGACCGGGTGCGCCGCCTGGAGCTCGGCCAGGCGAGGACCGATCACGTCGCGACCCAGGCGGGCAGCGTTCTCGATGATGCCCTCCTCCTCCATCGCGCGGATCGTCGCGACGGCCGACGCGCACGCGAGCGGGTGACCGGAGTAGGTGAGGCCGCCGGGGTAGACGCGGTCGCGGAAGGTCTCGTAGACGGCGTCGCTGATGATCACGCCACCGAGCGGCACGTAGCCGGAGTTCACGCCCTTCGCGAAGGTCACGAGGTCGGGACGCACGGGCGCGCCGTCGGAACCGTTGAAGTGGTCGACGCTGAACCAGGCGCCCGAGCGGCCGAAGCCCGCCATGACCTCGTCGGCGATCCACATGATCCCGTAGCGGTCGCACAGGTCGCGGACGCCGGCCAGGTACCGGGCTGGCGGCACCATGATCCCGGCCGTCCCGGGGATGGTCTCGAGCACGATGGCGGCGATCGTCTGCGGGCCCTCGAGCTCGATGGTCTCCTGGAGGTGCTGCAGCGCGCGGTCGCACTCCTCCTCCTCGGTCGTCGCGTGGAAGTGCGACCGGTAGAGGAACGGGCCGAAGAAGTGGACGACGCCCTCGCCGCTGTCGTTCGCCCAACGCCGGGGGTCACCGGTGAGGTTGATCGAGACCTGCGTGTGGCCGTGGTAGCTGCGGTACCGGGCCAGCACCTTGTGGCGTCCGGTGTGCAGCCGCGCCATGCGCACGGCGTTCTCGATCGCGTCCGTGCCGCCGTTGGTGAAGAACACGTGGTTCAGGTGGTCGCCCGGTGCGTGCTCGACGATGAGGCGCGCTGCCTCGCTGCGGGCGTCGTTGACGTGCTGCGGCGCGATCGTGCAGAGCCGCTCGGCCTGCTCGCGGATCGCCGCGACGACCCGCGGGTGCTGGTGGCCGATGTTCGTGTTGACCAGCTGGCTGCTGAGGTCGAGGAACGGGTTGCCCTCGCCGTCCCAGAGCCAGCTGCCCTGGGCGGCGGCCACGACCATCGGCTTCAGCGCCCCCTGCGCCGACCACGAGTGGAAGACGTGCGCCCGGTCGTCGTCGTACGCGCGCTGCATCGCAGCGGTGTCGATGGCGGGCGTCGGCGGGACCAGCGACTGCAGGCTCACGGTGCTCATGCGGCCACCATAGGACCGTCGACCGCCGATGCCCGGCTTCACCCTGTCGGCTCCCGGCCGCGCAACCTGTCACACCGTCAGCCCCGTGCGCAGGCGGAACTTAGTCAACCTTGTGTACGCGAAACCGGGCTTTCGCGTACACAAGGTTGACCAAGTTCCGCTCATCTGAAGGCGTCGAGGCCGGTCAGCGCCTGGCCCACGACGAGCGTGTGCACCTCGGAGGTGCCCTCGTACGTCAGGACGGACTCGAGGTTGTTGGCGTGCCGCAGCACCGGGTACTCCAGCGAGATGCCGTTGGCGCCCAGCAGGGTGCGGCACTCCCGGGCGATCTTCAGCGCCTCGCGCACGTTGTTGAGCTTGGCCATGCTCACCATGGTCGGGGTCGCGGTGCCGTTCTCCTTGGCGCGGCCGAGGTGCAGGGCGAGCAGGAAGCCCTTGTCGAGCTCGAGGGCCATGGTGGCGAGCTTGGCCTGCGTCAGCTGGAAGCCGGCGATGGGCCGGTCGAACTGCACCCGGTCGAGCGTGTAGCTGATCGCGGTCTCGAGGCAGTCGCGCGCGGAGCCGAGGACGCCCCAGACGATGCCGAACCGCGCCTCGGTGAGGCAGGAGAGCGGCCCGCGCAGGCCGGTGACCTCGGGCAGCACCGCGGACGCCGGCAGGCGCACGTCCTCGAGGACCAGCTCGCTGGTGACGGACGCCCGCATGGACAGCTTGTGCTTGATCAGGGGCGCACTGAACCCCGCCGTGTCGGTGGGGACGACGAAACCGCGCACCCCGTCGTCCGTCTGCGCCCACACGACGGCCACGTCGGCGATGGACCCGTTGGTGATCCACATCTTCGAGCCGTTCAGGACCCAGTCGTCACCGTCGCGGCGGGCGCGGGTGCGCATGTTGCCGGGGTCGGAGCCGTGGTCGGGCTCGGTGAGGCCGAAGCACCCGATGGCCTCGCCCGCCGCCATGCGCGGCAGCCACTCCGACTTCTGCTCCTCGCTGCCGAACTTCCAGATCGCGAACATCGCGAGGCTGCCCTGCACCGACACCATCGAGCGGACGCCGGAGTCGGCCGCTTCGATCTCGAGGCACGCGACGCCGTACGACGTCGCGTTCATGCCGGCGCAGCCGTACCCCTCGAGGTGCATGCCGAGCACGCCGAGCTTGCCGAACTCCCGCGCGAGCTCGCGCGCGGGCAACGTGCCCTGCTCGAACCACTCGGCGACGTGCGGTGTGACGTGCTCGTCCAGCATCGCGCGTACAGCCCGCTGGATGTCGCGCTCGTCCTCGGTGAGCAGGTCTTCCAGACGCAGGAGGTCCAACGGGGCGACGGGCTGGCGGCTCATGCTCAGCATGCTGTCACGCCCCGCGCTGCCGTGGCCCGTCGCTGTGGCGCAGCGAACAGCCGCGCCCGACACCATGCCGGGGCACCAGCACGGGCGCCTCCCCGGGGGCTCGCCACGCCGATGCTGGACGAGGCGCTCAGCGGCCGAGCCGACTCAGCAGACCGTGGCGCACCGAGGGCCACTCGTCGCGCAGCACGCTGAACACGACGGTGTCGCGGAAGGTGCCGTCGGCGCGCCTCAGGTGCCGCCGCAGCACACCTTCCCGCGTCGCGCCGAGCCTCGCGATGGCCGCCTGCGAGCGCTCGTTGACGAGGTCGGTCTGGATCTTCACCCGGCCGAGCGCGCAGTCGTCGAAGGCGTGGCCGAGCAGCAGCAGCTTGCACTCAGGGTTGACGCGGGTACCCCACCAGCCAGGCCCGTAGGCGGTCCAGCCGAGGTGGGCGCGCTCGTTGACGAGGTCGACGTCGCCCAGGCTGGTCGTGCCGACGACCGTGCCCACCGCGCCCAGCTCGCTGTCAGCCACCAGCCGCACCGTGTAGGCGACCCGGTAGGACGTGCCCCGCGCCGCCACCCCGCCCGCGCGTGCCGCGACGGAGGGCGCCAGCCAGGCGCGCATCGCGTCGAGCGACCGGGGACGACCCGCAGGGCCTCCCCCGTAGTTGGCCGCCCAGACGCGCTCGTCGTCGAGAGCCGCGAACAGCCCAGCGGCGTCGTCCGGCGTCAGCGGGTCGAGCCGGACGACGGACCCGACCAGAGCCCGTCCGTCGGGTTCGGTGACCGCCACCGCGCTACGCGCCCAGCAGGTCGTGACGCGCGATGATCGCGTCGCGGCCGGGCCCGACGCCGATGGCCGAGACCCGCTGGCCCACCATCTCCTCGAGTGCGAGGACGTAGCGCTGGGCGTTGACGGGCAGGTCGGAGAACTCGCGGGCCTGCGAGATGTCCTCCCACCAGCCGGGCAGCTGCTCGTAGATCGGCCTCGCGTGGTGGAAGTCGGACTGCGTCATCGGCATCTCGTCGTGCCGCACGCCGTCGACGTCGTAGGCCACGCAGACGGGCACCGTCTCCAGGCCGGAGAGGACGTCGAGCTTGGTGATCACGAAGTCGGTGACGCCGTTGACGCGCCGCGCGTACCGGCCGATGACGGCGTCGAACCAGCCGCACCGCCGCGGGCGCCCGGTCGTCACGCCGTACTCCCCGCCCGTCTTGCGCAGGAACTCGCCCATGTCGTCGTGCAGCTCGGTCGGGAACGGTCCCTCACCCACGCGCGTCGTGTAGGCCTTGAGGATCGCGACCACGCGGTCGATGCGGGTCGGCGGGATGCCGGAGCCTGTGCACGCACCGCCTGCCGTGGCACTGGACGACGTGACGAACGGGTAGGTGCCGTGGTCGACGTCCAGCAGGGTGGCCTGCCCCGCCTCGAGCAGCACGGTCTGCCCGGCGTCCAACCGCTCGTTCAGCAGCAGCCCGGTGTCGGCCACCATGGGGCGAAGTCGGTCGCGGTAGCCCAGCAGCTCGTCGGCGACCTCGTCGACGGTGACCGCCCGGCGGTTGTAGACCTTCGTCAGCAGCTGGTTCTTCTGCTCCAGGGCGCCCTCGACCTTCTGCCGCAAGATGCCCTCGTCGAAGATGTCCTGCACGCGGATGCCGATCCGGTTCATCTTGTCGGCGTACGTCGGCCCGATGCCGCGGCCGGTGGTGCCGATGCGGCGCTTGCCGAGGAAGCGCTCGGTCACCTTGTCGAGCGTGCGGTTGTAGGACGCGATCACGTGCGCGTCGGCGCTCACGACCAGCCGGCTCGTGTCGACGTCCCGTGCCTGCAGGTCGTCGAGCTCGGAGAACAGCACCCCGATGTCGACCACGACGCCGTTGCCGATGACCGGCGTGCAGCCCGGGGTGAGGATGCCGGACGGCAGCAGGTGGAGGGCGTAGGTCTGGTCGCCGACGACGACGGTGTGGCCCGCGTTGTTGCCCCCGTTGAACTTGACGACGACGTCGACGCGGCTGCCGAGCAGGTCGGTCGCCTTGCCCTTGCCCTCGTCGCCCCACTGGGCTCCGACGAGCACGATCGCTGGCATCGCGTGCCACCTGTCTTCCTGGTCGACCGTCGAGGAGGCGGCGTCCGCTGGGCCGCGGTCGCGCCGACCCGGGTCGTCCGTCGCAGCCGGGAGCGCACCACAGCGCAGATCGGCCGCGTCGAGGCTACCGAACCCGTCGACACGGGAGGACTCGCGTATCGACGCGGGCCAGGAGGCTCGTGCGGACGGCGGCCGCCCCCTGCCGCGGTCGCCGTCGGCCACATGATGCCGCACGCTTCACGACTGGGACGTCTCCTTGCTGCCAATGGCCGTAACATGCCATCCTGACAGGTCATCTCGCCTGCCGAGACGCTGGAGGGTGGCGCACGTGAGCGGTGTTCTCACCACGTTCGGCGTGGGCAAGGACGCGGAGAGGCTGTACCGCAGCGTCCTGCGCAACGCGGGACGCGACCTCGCCGAGCACACCGGGCTGCTCGGCTGGCCGGTCGGACGGAGCCGCGCCGCGCTGACCCCCCTGCTCGCCGTCCAGCTGGTCTCCGAGGACGCGAGCGGGACACTCGTGGCCGACCACCCACGGGCCGCCCTGAGTCGGCTCATCGACCGGGAGACCTCGCGCCTCGAGCAGCGGCGCCGGGACCTCGAGGACGTCCGGTCCGCCGTGAGCGACTTCGCCGCCGACCACCGCGCCGGCAGCGCGTCGGTGACGGGTCCCGTGGCCGTCGACCCCATCCCGTCCGAGCTGCTGGTCACGACCGTGGAGGAGATGATCCGCTCCACCACCGGACCGCTGCGCTCGTTCCACCTCGACGTGGCCATGGGGCCGGCGACGGACTCCGGCATCACGAGAGCCGTGCGCGCGCAGATGGCCGCCGGCCGCGAGCTGCGCTCGATCTACCCCGTGGCGGTGCTCGACCACCCCGAGCAGCTCGCCTGGGTACGGGAGTGGGCGGCGGTCGGCGAGCGGCAGCGCGTGGTGCAGCGGGTGCCCCACGAGTTCGTCGTCTTCGGCGAGGAGGTCGTGCTCTCCTCGCCGGGCTGGGGCTCGACGGAGGGCGGTGCGGTGCTCATGCGCCTGCCGCTGCTCGTGAGCGCGTTCACGGCGGTCTTCGACGACGCCTGGCGCAGCGGCCTGCCGGTGCCCGATGCGTCTGTCGAGTCCGACGCGGACACGCGGCTGCTCGCCCTGCTGGCCGGTGGCTTCAAGGACGAGGCCATCGCCCGCTACCTCGGCCTGAGCCTGCGCACCGTGCGTCGACGGGTCGCCGCTCTCGCGGACGAGCTGGGCGTGCACACGCGCTTCCAGCTCGGCGTCGTGGCCCAGCGGCGCGGACTGCTCGACCAGCGGCTGCCGCGCCGCGCGCGCTGACGCCTGGCCCTGCTCGTCGCGGTGGATCGCTCCCGCTGAGCGGCAGCGGTCCACCGCGCTCTCGCGCCAACGCCCTCGGGCAGGATGGACGCGTGACCCCCGACAACCTCCTGCCCGGCCCCGCCCCGACGTACCTTCCCGAGGAGCCGCACGCCACGGTGGTCGCGGCGCTGCGCGAGGGCAGCACGGCGTCCGAGCTCGCGGCCCGCCACCCGTCGTCCAGCCTGCCGTGGGCGGTGCTCGCCGAGCAGGCGCTCGACGGCGTGGACGACGAGGCGGACGACGACGATCGGCGTGCCGTCGTGAGAGCGTACGCGTTCGCCCGCACGGGCTACCACCGGGGTCTGGACTCCCTGCGGCGCAGCGGGTGGAAGGGGCACGGGCCGGTGCCGTGGTCGCACGAGCCGAACCAGGGCTTCCTGCGCGCCCTCGACGCGCTCCGCCGGGCCGCCGCGCTGATCGGCGAGGACGACGAGGCGCAGCGCTGCAAGCAGTTCCTCGACGACTGCGATCCCGCTGCGGCAGGCAGGCTGCGCTGAGGAGGGCTGGCGCGGGTGCCCGCCGTCAGTCGACGTCGGCCCAGCCCAGCGAGCGCTCGACGGCTTTGCGCCAGCCCGCGTACCCGCGGGCGCGCTGGTCGTCGTCCCACTGCGGCTGCCACCTCGACGCCTCGCGCCAGTTGGCCCGCAGCTCGTCGGTGGACGACCAGAACCCGACCGCCAGGCCGGCGGCGTACGCGGCGCCGAGCGCCGTGGTCTCGGCGACGACGGGCTTGCTGACCGGCACACCGAGCACGTCGGCCTGGATCTGCATGCACAGGTCGTTGGCCGTGACGCCGCCGTCCACCTTGAGCACGTCGAGCGCGACGCCGGAGTCGGAGGCCATCGCGTCGGCGACGTCCCGCGACTGGTAGCAGATCGCCTCGAGCGTGGCGCGCACGAGGTGCGCCCGGGTGTGGAAGCGGGTGAGGCCGACGACGGTGCCCCGGGCGTCGGACCGCCAGTAGGGGGCGAACAGCCCTGAGAACGCCGGCACGAAGTACGCCCCGCCGGAGTCGGAGACCGAGCGGGCGAGCGGCTCGGACTCGGCGGCGTCGCGGATCACCCCGAGCTGGTCACGCAGCCACTGCACGGCGCTGCCCGTGACCGCGATGGAGCCCTCCAGGGCGTACACGGGTGGCGCGTCACCGAGCTGGTAGGCGACCGTCGTGAGCAGGCCGGACGACGACCGTACCGGCGTGGCGCCCGTGTTGAGCAGCAGGAAGTTGCCCGTGCCGTAGGTGTTCTTCGCCTCGCCGGGCTCGAAGCACACCTGACCGACCATGGCGGCGTGCTGGTCGCCGAGGGACCCCGTGATCGGCACGGCCCCGCCCAGCGGCCCGGACGGCCGGGTCGTGCCGTACCCGCCGGGGCAGGACGACGGTCGGATGGCCGGCAGCATCTGCCGCGGGACGCCGAACAACGCCAGCAGCTCGTCGTCCCACTGGAGCGTCTCGAGGTCCATGAGCATGGTGCGGCTGGCGTTCGTGGGGTCGGTGACGTGGACGCCGCCGTCGGGGCCGCCCGTGAGGTTCCAGATCAGCCAGGTGTCGATCGTGCCGAACAGCGCGTCGCCGCGCTCGGCCGCCTCGCGCAGACCGGAGACGTTCTGCAGCAGCCACTGCAGCTTGCCGCCGGAGAAGTACGTGGCGGGCGGCACGCCGGCCTTGCGCCGGATCACCTCGCCCGCACCCGACCTCTCGAGCGCCGACGCCATGCGGTCGGTGCGGGTGTCCTGCCAGACGATCGCGGAGTGGAACGGCCGGCCGGTCCGCCGGTCCCAGACGACCGTGGTCTCGCGCTGGTTGGTGATGCCGAGCGCCACGAGGTCGGACGACGCCAGGCCGGCCCTCGCCAGCCCGGTGGCGATGACCGAGTGAGTGCGTTCGAGGATCTCGATCGGGTCGTGCTCGACCCACCCGGCCCGGGGGAGGATCTGCTCGTGCTCGAGCTGGTGACGCACGACCTCCACGCCGTCGTGGTCGAACACCATGAAGCGGGTGCTCGTGGTGCCCTGGTCGACGGCCCCGACGAAGTCAGCCACGGCCGACGTCACCCCCGGCAGTCGTCACCTGCCCGGCTCAGCGGAGGCGGTGACCGGCGCTGCTGAGGTTCTGGCACGCCTCGACGACCCGAGCAGCCATGCCCGCCTCAGCCGCCTTGCCCCAGGAGCGCGGGTCGTACGTCTTCTTGTCCCCCACCTCGCCGTCGATCTTCAGCACGCCGTCGTAGCCCTTGAACATGTGGTCGGCCACGGGGCGTGTGAACGCGTACTGCGTGTCCGTGTCGACGTTCATCTTGACGACGCCGTAGCTGACGGCGGCGGAGATCTCCTCCGGCAGCGAGCCGGACCCACCGTGGAAGACGAGGTCGAACGGCTTCTCCTTGCCGTACTTCTGGCTGACGGCCTCTTGCGCGGCCTTGAGGATCTCCGGGCGCAGCTTGACGTTGCCGGGCTTGTAGACGCCGTGGACGTTGCCGAAGGTCAGCGCCGTCAGGTAGCGGCCGTTCTCGCCGAGCCCGAGCGCCTCGGCCGTGGCGAGCGCGTCCTCCGGCGTCGTGTACAGCTTGTCGTTGATCTCGCCGACGACGCCGTCCTCCTCGCCGCCCACCACACCCACCTCGATCTCGAGGACGATCTTCGCGGCCGCGGCCTTCTCGAGCAGGTCGCGGGCGATCTCGAGGTTCTCGTCGAGCGGCACCGCCGAGCCGTCCCACATGTGCGACTGGAACAGCGGCTCCTCACCCCGGTCGACGCGCTCCTTCGAGATGGCCAGCAGCGGTCGCACGAAGCCGTCGAGCTTGTTCTTCGGGCAGTGGTCGGTGTGCAGGGCGATGTTGACGTCGTAGCTCTTCGCCACCTCGTGGGCGTACGCCGCGAGCGCGAGGGAGCCGGCGACCATGTCCTTGACCGTCGGCCCGGACAGGTACTCGGCGCCGCCCGTCGAGACCTGGACGATGCCGTCGCTCTCCGCCTCGGCGAACCCGCGGATCGCGGCGTTCAGCGTCTGCGACGACGTCACGTTGATCGCCGGGAAGGCGTACTGGCCGGCCTTCGCGGCGTCCAGCATGGCGGCGTACACGTCGGGGGTGGCGATGGGCATCGGAGCTCCTGGAGGTCTCGGGTCGAGGAGGGACGACGTGCTCACGTCCGACCTTAGGCCACCCGTCGCACCGGGTCGCCGGACGCCCACCGACCGGACCGGCACCCATCGGTCGGAGCCTGCCACGATGGGGCGCATGACCGACCCCAAGCCGGTGGAGTGCTGGCTCACGGACATGGACGGCGTGCTCGTGCACGAGTCCCAGGCGCTTCCCGGCGCAGCCGACTTCGTGGCGGCGCTGCAGCGGGCCGGCCGCCGGTTCCTGCTGCTCACCAACAACTCGATCTACACGCGGCGCGACCTGCGCGCCCGGCTGCTGTCGGGCGGCATCGACGTCCCCGAGGAGTCGATCTGGACGTCGGCGCTGGCCACGGCCCAGCTGCTCAACGACCAGCGCGCCGGCGGCTCGGCCTACGTGATCGGCGAGGCAGGTCTCACCACCGCGCTGCACGAGGTCGGCTACGTCATGACCGAGCGTCGCCCGGACTACGTCGTCCTCGGGGAGACGCGCACCTACTCCTTCGAGGCGATCACCACCGCGATCCGGCTGATCGAGCGGGGAGCGCGCTTCATCGCCACCAACCCGGACGCCACGGGGCCGTCGCCGGACGGCTCGCTGCCCGCCACGGGCTCGGTCGCGGCGCTGATCACGCGGGCCACCGGGGTCGAGCCGTACTTCGTCGGCAAGCCGAACCCGCTGATGATGCGCAGCGCCCTGAACAAGGTCGAGGCCCACTCGGAGACCACGGTCATGATCGGCGACCGCATGGACACCGACATCAAGAGCGGCCTCGAGGCCGGCCTGCGCACCGTCCTGGTGCTCACGGGCTCGACGCGTCGTGAGCAGGTCGAGCGGTTCCCGTACCGGCCGACGCGGATCTGCGACTCGATCGCCGACGTGGTGCCCCTGGTCGAGCAGCTGGCGCCCGTCGGCTGACCTGGCGGCGGCCTCCGCGCGCGAACAGAGGGCATCCGCGGGGCGCCCAGGTACCGCGTTTCGCGCGAAAGTGGGCATCGCGGGGCGCCCAGGTACCGCGTTTCGCGCGAAAGTAGGCATTCGCGAGGACCGCGACGGAGCAGGGCACGAGCCGACCACCCCGCGGAAGGTGGTTGGATGCTCCGGCGAGGACTGACGATGGAGGCCGTGTGCGACTGAAGGACCAGCTCGACGGCCGGCGCATCCTGATCACGGGTGTGACCGGCTTCGTGGGCGAGGCCCTCCTGCAGCGGCTGCTCACGGACCTGCCGGGCGCCCAGCCGGTGGCGCTCGTGCGCCCGAAGGCGGGTCAGCCGGGTCGCGACCGCATCGCCGCCCTGCTCCGCAAGCCCACGTTCGCGGCGGCTGCCGACGCCGCCGGCGGGGCCGACCGCCTGCTCGACAAGGTCGGCGTCGTCGAGGGTGACCTCGGCGACCTGCCCGACCTGCCGACCGACATCGACGTCGTCGTGCACTGCGCCGGCGACGTGTCGTTCGACCCGCCCATCCAGGACGCGTTCCGCACGAACGTGGTCGGCACCCACGCGCTCGTCACCAAGGTGCTCGAGGCATCGCACCGGGCGGGACGTCCCATCCACTACGTGCACGTGTCGACGGCCTACGTGGGCGGACGTCGACGGGGCGCGGTGCCCGAGCGGTCCGTGGCTCACGACGTCGACTGGCGCGCCGAGCGCGACGCGGGCCTGCGGCTCGGGCAGCGCATCGAGGACGACTCGCGCGGCTCCCGCGTGCTGGCGCAGCTGAGCGACGCGGCCGAGAAGGCGCACGGACGGGCCGGGCCGATCACCGCGGCCGAGGACGCCGAGAGGCGTCGGCGCGAGTGGGTCAAGGACCAGCAGAAGAAGGCCGGCTACGAGCGAGCCCGCAGCCTCGGCTGGACCGACGTGTACACGTTCACCAAGGCGATGGGTGAGCGTGTGGTCGAAGAGCTGACATCCGGGACGTCGATCGACGCCCCAGGTGCCCCGGCGATCCCCGTGAGCATCGTGCGTCCGAGCATCATCGAGTCCGCCCTCGCGTGGCCGCACCCCGGGTGGATCGAGGGCTTCAAGATGGCCGAGCCGATCATCCTGGCCTACGGCCGCGGCGAGCTGCCCGAGTTCCCGGCCGCGCCGGACGCGATCGTCGACATCGTGCCGGTCGACCACGTCGTGTCGGCTCTCGTCGCCGTCTGCGCCACGTCGCCGGCGCCCGGCAAGCCGGAGTACTTCCACGTGTCCTCCGGGGCTCGCAACCCGCTCACGTTCCGACGCCTCTACGAGCTCGTCCGGGAGTACTTCGAGCACCACCCCTTCGACCTCGGCGAGCGCGGCGCCGTGCCGCTCCCGACGTGGCGCTTCCCCGGCTCGCAGCACGTCGAACGCGTTCTCGTGCAAGGCGAGACCGCCCATCGATGGGCTGACCGCGCGCTGAGCCTCGCACCTCGCAGCGAGCGCGTGCGCGACTTCTCGCGCGAGCTCGACCGCACGAAGCGCCGCCTCGACTTCCTGCGTCGCTACCTCGACCTCTACCGCTCGTACACGCAGGTCGAGCTGCAGTTCGTCGACGACAACACCCTCGCGCTGCACCGGTCGCTCGATCCCGCCGACCTCGAGCTGTTCGGCTTCGACACCTCGGTCGTGGACTGGACGGAGTACATCCGGGATATCCACTGCCCGAGCGTCACCGAGCCGATGCGCAAGTACGACGTGATCCGCAAGCGTCGTCAGCGCCAGGGCGATCCCGGCCCACGCAAGCTCGAGGGCGACCCGTCCGGCGTGCTCGCCGTGTTCGACATGGACGGCACGCTGCTGTCGAGCAACGTCATCGAGACCTACCTCTGGCTGCGGCTGCCGGAGCTCGACGGTGCCGGCAAGGCCCGCGAGGTCCTTCGGATGCTGCAGCGCATGCCGCACTACGTCAGCGCTGAGCGCAAGGACAGGGGCGGCTTCCTGCGCGCGGTCTACCGCCGGTACGCGGGCGCCGACCTGCACGAGCTCGACAGCCTCGTCGACGAGGTCGTCACCCCGCACGTGCTCGAGCGGGTGAGCGGCGCTGCCATGCGACGGGTGCGCGAGCACCGCGCGGCCGGCCACCACACGATCCTGCTGACGGGGGCCGTCCGACCGTTGACCCGGCCGCTGGCCCCGCTGTTCGACACGATCGTGGCGGCCGAGCTCGCCGTCGACGTGCACGGG
>DASSTJ010000191.1:0-11101 GCA_035707965.1 Actinomycetales bacterium | reverse complement strand
TCGGGGGCGCAGCGGCCGTCGGCAGCCTGCTGGGCCTCGACGCGACGGCCCAGCGACACGCGTTCGGCCTCGCCGGCAGCCAGGCCGCGGGGACGTTCGCCCACTGGGGGACGCCTACGATCAAGTTCCACCAGTCGAGGGATGCCGCGGCTCCTCGCCTCGTCGAGCAGCCGCTCGGTCGACCTGACGACGTGCTCGGCGGTCTCTGGCAGCACGGGTAGCCCGCCGATCGACGGGTCGAGGTAGTTGTACTGCATGTCGATCGTCACCACGGCGGTCCGGCTCGGCTCGATCGCCAGCTCCTGCAGCAGACGCGCCCGGTAGGCCGACCTGTCGGCTAGCTCGAAGTCCTTCCAACCGTCTTCCCAGCCCATGGCTCTCCCTCTCGTCGTGGTGCGGGGCGCTCGGTCGTGTCCGCTGAACGTGGTGTGCGGACCGTCGTTGACCTCGCTGGTACGAGCCCCTAAGGTCTGGCCAAGTGTTGCACAGAACAGGACTGTCTCTCAATATCGGAGGGTGAATGTCCGAGACGTTGCCTGCGGGTCTGAACGTGAGCTGGGTGCGTGGACCGGTGTCGTCGAGCGTGCGACCCGGCACCGGGGCGCTGGTAGGGGCGGGCCCGAGGTGCCTGCCGGACGCTGCCTCGCCCAGCGGGGGCCTGGTGCTGTCGCCGGAGCCCAACACCCACCCGGCCGTGCTGTCGGTCGTCCGCACCGGTCGCTTCGTCCGTCGTTCCGTCGCCTGGGCGCCGGCGCGGCGTCCCGGCGACGTTTCTTCGCGATACCTGCTCTGCGTGCAGCTCTTCGTGCCGCGGGCGGCGGCGATCGCGGACTGCCGGAGCTGGTTGGACGACGAGCACGCGGGCCGGCAGCTCGCGGTGGCGGGGGCCAGCTGGTACGGCGGCTACGAGTCGCTGGGCGGCGACTTCTCGTTCCTCAACCTCTGGGGCATCGACGCTCCCGAGGTCATCGAGACGCCGGAGTGGGCCCAGGCGCGTGACACGCCGTGGCGGGAGCGGTTGCTGCCCGACGTCGTCCGCACCGAACGTGCGTTGTTCGTGCTCGACCCGATACGGGAAGAAGGCTAGGGAGATGGGATCCGAAGTGCAGGCACACGCAGGACTGTTGCGGTTCGAGCACGTCCAGCCGGATGGCCGCGTCGTCGGGGAACTGACGGTGCGGCCCACCTTGGTCGTGCTCGGTGGCTACGCGGCCCGCGACGCGGCCGAGCGGCAACGGCACGTCGACGAGCTGGCCGACATCGGCATCCTGCCACCCGAGCAGGTGCCCGCCTTCTGGGCGGTCGGCACCGGTCTGCTGACGACCGGCGACCGGATCGAGGTCCAGGGCGAGCGGACGTCCGGCGAGATCGAGTTCGCGCTCGTGGTGAGCCAGGGACGGGTGTTCGTGGCCGCGGCCAGCGACCAGACGGACCGGGAGTTCGAAGTGCACTCGATCCCGCGGTCGAAGCAGATGTGCGCCAAGGTGCTGAGCCGCCAGGTCGTCGCCCTCGACGACGTCGTGGACTCCTGGGACGACCTGGAGCTCCGCAGCGACGTCCGCGTCGCCAGTGGACCCTGGCGGCCTTACCAGCGCGCCTCCGTCAGCGCCCTCATGCACCCTCGTGACCTGATGGCCGCCGCATTCGGGCACGGTGCGACGCCGGTCGACGGCACGGTGCTGCTCTCGGGAACCGTCTCCTTGATCGACGGCGTGACGACGTACGACGACTCCTTCCGCGGGGCGCTGGCCCTGCCGTCGGGTGGCACCGAGCTCACCCTCGAGTACGACGTCGCGGTGCTCCCGGAGCACCACGACCACTTCGCACCCAGGAGGGCCTCGTGAGCGCGCAGTCGTTGACCCCTGCCGTCCCCCCGCGGAGCGAGCCGACGGGTCGTGTCGTCCTCGTCACGGGGGCCTCGCGCGGTATCGGTCTGGCCGCGGCGCGCGAGTTCGCTGCTCGCGGCGACCGCGTCGTGCTGGCTGCTCGTTCCGAGCCAGCACTGCTCGAGGCCGTCGACAGCATCCGCGCCGCCGGTGGCCAGGCGTGGTGCTTCGCCGCGGACCTGGGAGAGCCCGACCAGTGCGACGAGGTCGTGCGGTTCGTCGAGCGCGAGGTCGGCCCCGTCGACATCGCGGTCCTCGGAGCCGGTGTCGGGCACTGGACGCCCACCGTCGACATGGCCGACGACGCGTGGCGGGAGACCCAGCGGATCAACGTCGACGGCGTCTTCCTGCTCACCAGGTCCGCCCTCAAGAGCATGATCGCGCGGGGGAGCGGGCATCTCGTCTTCATCTCGTCCGTGATGGCCGAGCGGGGGGTGCCGAACATGTCCGCTTACACGGCCAGCAAGGCGGCCGTGGCCTCGTTCGCGAAGTCGGTGGCGGTCGAGGTCAAGCCGCTGGGGGTGCGCGTGACCGTGCTGTACCCGGGCACGACGGCCACGACCATGCGCGAGCACCAGCACGGCCGACCGCTGACGCCGGACATCACTGAGGCCGAGCTGCAGCTCAGCGCCGAGGACGTCGCGGAGTCGGTGGTGTGGTCGACGACCCGATCGGAGCGCGCGCAGGTCAGTGGGCTGTACCTCGAACCGCGGGGTGCTGCCGCGCGCGGCGGCCGCTGAACGGCCGGGTGCCGGGCCCGCAGCCGCTCTGCTGCGCGGGCCCGGCACCGGCATCTAGGACGCGACGGCGTTGCGGCTGAGCTCCGCCGCCCCCGCGCCGGCGATGCGCCCGAACACCGAGCCGTTCGTCAGTCCGGTGCCGCCGGGATAGTTGAAGTAGAAGATGCCCCCCACCATCTCGCCGCAGGCGAACAGTCCGGGGATGGGCACGCCGGTCTGGTCGAGGACCGCCGCGTCGGCGTCGATCCGGACACCACCGAAGGTGAACGTGATCCCGCAGGTCACTGCGTAGGCCTCGTACGGAGGCTCGTCGAGCCGGTTGGCCCAGTTCGACTTCGGCGGCTGCAGGCCGCGCGTGCCTCGGGCGTCCTTGACGTTCGGGTCGAACGGCGTGCTCACGTCCACCGCGTCGTTGTAGGCGCGGACCGTGCGCAGGAACTGGTCCGGGTCGACGCCGTCCAGCTTGGCTGCCAGCTCCTCGAGAGTCGTGGCCGTCACCTTCGTCACCTGACGGATCCGGTACTCGTCGCGCAGCAGGTGCGTGACCTTCGCGTCGAACACCTGCCAGGCGAACTGGTGCGGCTGCGCGAGGACCTCCCGTCCGTACTTGGCGTACGTGTAGTTGCGGAAGTCGGCCCCTTCGTCGACGAAGCGCTCGCCGCGCGCGTTGACGATGATGCCGAGCGGGTAGCTGTGCTTCTGGAACGAGTCGCCGACGGTCAGGTCGCCGAAGGGCGGTGCGTTCAGCTCCCAGGCGACGGCGTGGCACCCCGACCAGTTGCCCCAGGCCATCGCGCCGACGTCCAGCGCCATGCGGATCCCGTCACCCGTGTTGAACCGGGTGCCGCGCACCTTGGCCAGGTCCCAGCTCGGCCCGAGGTAGCGGGTACGCCACTCGGTGTTGGACTGGAAGCCGCCCGCAGCGAGGACCACCGCGTTCGAGTGCACCTCCTGGGAGCGAGCACCGGTGCGGTACCGCACGCCGTGTACACGACCACCGGACTCCAGCAGCTGCTCGGCGCGCGCGCCGTACCGGATGGTGACGCCCGCGCTCAGGGCGGCGTCCGTGAGGGCCGAGACGAGACCGGGCCCCCCGCCGACCGCCGAGATGACCAGGCCGCCCCAGAAGGTGAAGCGCCCGTCCACCTTGTACGCCTGCGTGCCGTAGTTCGGCAGGAAGCGCACGCCCTTCGAGCGCATCCACGTCAGGGTGTCGAGGCTGTGGTCCACGAGCACCTCGGCGAGGTCCGGGTCGCAGCGGGACTCCGTCACTCGCGCGAGGTCGTCGAGGAACTGCTCTTTCGGGTACGTGCCGAAGGTGGTCATCGCGCGCTCGCGGTCGCTCAGCTCGGGCATCAGGGCGTACAGCTGCTCGGCTTGGTCGAAGGCGACGCGCATCGCACCGGCCGTGAACCGGGTGTTGCCGCCCGCGTCGTCACGGGGGGCGCGCTCGAGCAGCAGCACCGAGCACCCGCGCTCACGTGCCGACAGAGCGGCGCAGAGGGCGGCGTTGCCACCTCCCACGATGACGACGTCGACGGTGGTGGGGGTCTGGGTCATCGCAGCTCCTCTTGTTGCATGCTGTTGTATACGATAGAGTACCGCACGATGAGGCCACCGTGGTCTGGCCAGGCGCAGTCGGTTCGGGAGGCAGCGATGACGGCAGAGCGGGAACCGCAGCCCAGGGTCCTGGCCGGTGGCCCCCACGACATCGGCGGTGCGCCGGGCGAGAACCCGATCGACCGGGCCGAGCACCCCCAGGAGGACTGGGAGAAGCTCGCGGACGCCGTCCACCACCTGCTCGTCGCGAAGGGGCACCGGCGGCACGACCAGCTTCGCCGGGCCATCGAGGCGCTGTCCCGCGAGGACTACGACCGGCTCACCTACTTCGAGCGGCGGGTGCACGCCTCTCAGGTTCTGCTCGTCGAGTCCGGCGTCCTGACCGACGCCGAGGTCGCCGACCGGCTGCAGGCCGAGGTGGCGACGTGGCGGTGAGGCCGTCACCGCTGGCCGTCGGCGTCGGCGTGCGCGTGCGCACCACCGGACCGTCCGGACACGTGCGCACCCCGGGCTACCTCCGCGGCGCCTCCGGCACGGTGGTGGCCCTGCTGGGGCGCTTCCCCAACCCTGAGCGCCTCGCGTACGGCGCCCCGGCGCCGCTGGTTGCCCTCTACCGCGTCGAGTTCGCCGTCACCGACGTCTTCGGTCCGGCGGACGGTGCCTCGCGCGACGTGGTGACCGCTGACATCTACGAGCACTGGCTCGAGGAGGTGCAGGACCGTGAGTGACCATCACGACGCCGGACAGGAGCACGACCCCGGGCCTCGGGTCGGGCTGAGCCCGTTCGCGGCGCGATCCCGGGTGCTGGCCGCCTTGCTCGTCGAGAAGGGCGTGCTGACCCAGGACGAGATCCGCCGCCAGGTCGCCGCCACGGAACGTCGGTCGCCCGAGACCGGTGCGCGGATCGTCGCGCGTGCCTGGGTCGACCCGAGGTTCGCCGCGCTGCTTCGCGAGGACTTCGCTGCCGCGGTCGCGCAGGTCGGTGTGGACGCGTCCGGGCTGGTGCAGTTCGAGGCGCTGTTCAACACCGAGACCGTGCACAACGTCGTGGTCTGCACTCTCTGCTCGTGCTATCCCCGCGCGATCATCGGTAACCCTCCCGACTGGTACAAGAGCACGGCCTACCGCTCGCGGACGGTGCGTGAACCTCGTGCCGTCCTCGCGGAGTTCGGCCTGCACCTTCCTCCGGAGGTGACCGTGCGCGTCCACGACAGCACCGCGGACCTGCGCTACCTGGTCGTGCCTCGCCGGCCGTCGGGCAGCGAGGGTCTGAGCGAGGAGGAGCTGGCGGCGCTCGTGAGCCGCGACTGCCTCATCGGGGTCGCCGTCGCCGCCAGCCCGGTAGCCGCGTAGCGGGCCGTCGTCGCCACCCGAGACCGTCAGCCCGAGACCGTCAGCCCGAGACCGTCGGGCCGACCCGCTCGACGTCGATGACCACGAGCACCCTCTGCTCGCGCACCATCGCCTCGCGGTAGTCGTCCCAGTCGGGGTGCTCCTTGCCGGCCGCGCGCCGGTAGTAGTCGACGAGCCCGTCCATCGCGTCAGGCAGCTCTACCACGGTGACGGGCCCCTCGACCTGGCACCACGGGCCGTAGAACCCGTCGGTGAAGACGCACACCGACGCGTACGGCTTCCGCCGGAGGTTCTTGACCTTCAGGGCGGTCTCGCGGCTGCTCAGCACGACCTGCCCGTGCGCGTTCACCGTCACGTCGACCGGCGACAGCTGAGGCCGGCCGTCGCGACGCGTGGTGGCGAGCACGCAGCGGCTGTTGGACCGGATGAACTCGAGGGCTTGGTCACGCTCCATGGCCCCACCTCAGCACATCAGGGCCGCAGCGTGCGGGGATGGGTGCGTGCGAGCCGGTCGTGATCGCAGCCGGGGTGACGGCACCCATCGCCGCACGGCCGCGCCGGCGCGAACCCACGAGGTGCACGGACGGCGCGACCCGACGTCCGGCCGACGAGACCACCCGGCCGTCTGGGACCATGGTCACGTGAAGTACGCCGAGCACATCGCCGACCTCGTGGGCAGCACGCCCCTCGTCAAGCTCACCTCCGTCACCGAGGGCATCAGCGCCACGGTGCTCGCGAAGGTCGAGTACCTCAACCCCGGTGGCAGCGTGAAGGACCGCATCGCGCTGCGCATGATCGAAGAGGCAGAGCAGCGCGGCGCCCTGAAGCCGGGCGGCACGATCGTCGAGCCCACCAGCGGCAACACCGGCGTCGGGCTCGCGCTCGTCGCTCAGCGCAAGGGCTACCACTGCGTCTTCGTGTGCCCGGACAAGGTGAGCCAGGACAAGCGCGACGTCCTCACGGCGTACGGGGCCGAGGTCGTGGTCTGCCCGACCTCCGTGGCGCCGGACCACCCGGACAGCTACTACTCGGTCAGCGACCGGCTGGTGCGCGAGATCGACGGCGCCTGGAAGCCCGACCAGTACTCCAACCAGCAGGGCCCGGCGAGCCACTACGCCACGACCGGCCCGGAGATCTGGGACGACACCGAGGGCCGGGTCACGCACTTCGTCGCCGGCGTCGGGACCGGCGGCACCATCACCGGCACCGGTCGTTACCTCAAGGACGTGTCGAAGGACCGGCCCGGTGGTCCGGTGCAGGTGATCGGCGCCGACCCGGAGGGCTCCGTGTACTCCGGCGGCACCGGCCGGCCGTACCTGGTCGAGGGGGTGGGCGAGGACTTCTGGCCACGGGCCTACGACCCGGCGGTGCCCGACCGCATCGTCGCCGTGAGCGACGCCGACTCGTTCGAGATGACGCGGCGGCTCGCGCGCGAGGAGGGTCTGCTCGTGGGCGGGTCCTGCGGCATGGCCGTCGTGGCGGCGCTCGAGGTGGCACGCGAGCTCGGCCCCGACGACGTCATGGTCGTGCTGCTGCCGGACGGCGGCCGCGGCTACCTGTCGAAGATCTTCAACGACGACTGGATGTCGTCCTACGGCTTCCTCAAGTCGGACGCCGAGACCACCGTGGGTGAGGTGCTGCGGGCGAAGGCGGGCGACCTGCCCGCGCTCGTGCACACGCACCCCAGCGAGACGGTGCGCGACGCGGTGCAGATCCTGCGCGAGTACGGCGTCTCGCAGATGCCCGTGGTCAAGGCGGAGCCGCCGGTCATGGCAGGGGAGGTGGCGGGCAGCGTGAGCGAGCGCGACCTGCTGGACGCGCTCTTCACCGGCAAGGCGCACCTGGCCGACAGCGTCGAGCAGCACATGGGTGCTCCTCTGCCGCTGGTCGGTGCCGGCGAGCCGGTGTCGACCGCGCGTCACGAGCTGGAGCACTCCGACGCCGTCATGGTCGTCGTCGACGGCAAGCCGTCCGGTGTGCTCACGCGCGCCGACCTGCTGGGCTTCCTCGCCGACTGAGCGGCTCCCCGTGCGGGCTCGGCGTGGCGCGGCTCGCGGCAGACGTGGACGCGGCCCCGAGGCGGCTCCTGGGCGACAGGGCGGCTCCCGGGCGCGGGTGGCACAGATGCTCAGGTGACGCAGTGTGAGCGAGCCTCACGCTCCCTGGGCCCACCTGCTCACTCCGGGTGAGATCGGCCCGTCGATACGCGGCCCGTGCAGGTGAGCCGACAGCATGGAGTCATGTCCACCACGCAGCTGCCCCGTCGGGAGCCAACGCTCGCCGACGTCATCGACGTCCGTCCCTGGGACGTTCCGCCCACGCCAGTGAACGAGGCCCAGCTGGACGTCGTCCTCGACTGGCTGGACGACCCGACGGTCTGAACCGGGCTGGGCGTGCACCTTCGGGAAAGGGTGCACGCGTGGGCGTCGCTGGGCGTGCGCCTTCGGGCAAGGGTGCACGTCTGGCCGTCGCCTCGCGTGCACCCTCTGGGAAACGTGGCGTAGGGAACAGGGTCAGACGGGCTGGCCGATGGCCGCACGGTAGTGGCGGTACCGGTGCTCGAAGCCGGTCATCACCACGCCGACCAGCACCCCGGCGCGGTGGTAGCCCACGACGACGCCGTCGCGGACGGCGTCCAGCGAGCCCTCGAGCACGTCGACGGCCTCGCCCAGCTCGGGCAGTCCGAACGACTGCAGGCGCACGTCGTACTGCTCGCTCCAGAACGTCGGAACCGGTTCGAAGGGCTTGTCGTCGGGCGGCTCGCCGTTGAGGTGACGCCCGAGCGTGCGCCCGGCGCGCTTGCCGGTGTCGGCCGCCATCGTCCAGTGCTCGACGCGGCGCGGCACGTCGTCGAGCAGCGTGTTCGGGAAGCGCGCGAGATCGCCGCAGACGACGACGCCGTCCCGGGGGGCGGACGACGGACCGCTCAGCACCCGCAGGTGGGTGTCGGCCAGCACTCCGTCGGACAGGTCGAGGTCGTTGCCCTGCAGCCAGTCCACGACCGGTGAGCAGCCCACCGCCTCGACGACGAGGTCCGCGTCCAGCGCCTTGCCGTCCGAGAGCTCGACCGTGGCTGCCCCGACGGAACCGCGCACCGCGACGGGTACGCGTCCGAGCGCGAACCGCACACCCCGCTCCTCGTGCAGGCGCTGCATCGCGGCGCCGAGCTGCGTCCCCAGGTGGTGCTGCAGGGGGACGTCCTCGGGCGCGACCACGGTGACCTTCAGCCCGAGTGCCGTGGCGACGGCGGCCACCTCGCAGCCGATGAACCCGGCACCGACCACGACGGCCCGGCGTCCTGCAGTCAGCGCGTGCTGCAGCGCTGACCTCAGTCGCGCGTTGTCGTCGAGGTCGCGCACGGCGAGACGCGGCGGCTCCCAGTCGATGGGCAGGTGCTTCGACCGCAGGCCGGTGGCGACGACGAGACCGTCCCAGCTCAGGGCGGTGCCGTCGTCCAGCGTGACCACGCGAGTCTCCAGATCGGACGACGTGACACGGGCTCCGAGCCGCCAGGTGAGCTCGCCGAGGGACGCCGGCTGCGGCAGCGCGATGGCGTCCGGCTCCGGGGCGGCCTCGAGCGCGTGCTTGGTGAGGGTCGGCCGGTCGTAGGGCTGGTGCGCCTCGGCGCCGACCAGGACGAGCTCGCCGGTGAAGCCGGCGCGCCGCGCGGCCTCCGCGGCCCGCAGCCCGGCGTATGAAGCCCCCACGACGACGACGCGCTGCTCGCTCACCCGCCCACCTTCTCAGGCGCCGCCTGCCCACGCGGCGGCCACCTGTGCGGGGATGGGTGCGGCGGGGTGGTTGCGATCGCGACCGGGCGGCCCGCACCCACGGCCGCACGTCGCGTGCGGGGATGGGTGCGGGGATGGGTGCGTTGGGGTGGTTGCGATCGCGACCGGGCTGCCCGCACCCACGGCCGCACGCTGGCGAACGAGGGCGTCGGCGCGATTTGGGCGGGGTTCGCCAGTGCGGGGAGGCGCCCGGCGTGGTGGTGTGATGAGGATGGCGCCACGTCCGGCGTCGAGCCCCGAGCACGGAGCGAGGACCTGCGGTGAGTGACAGCGCGACCACGAGGACCGGCCCCAGCGCGAGCGCCTCCACCGCCGCGGACGAGCTGTGCTTCACCCCGGCGACCGAGCTCGCCCGCTTGCTGCGCGAGAAGCAGGTCTCGGCGCGTGAGCTGCTCGAGGCGCACCTCGACCGGATCGAGCGCGTCAACCCGGCGATCAACGCGATCGTCACGATGGACGTCGACGCCGCCCGCGCTGAGGCGGCGCGTGCTGACGAGACCCTGGCCAGCGGGCACCTGCTGGGCGTCCTCCACGGGCTTCCGGCTGCGCACAAGGACACGCACGCCACCGGCGGCATGCGCACCACCAGCGGGTCGCCGACGCTCGCCCAGCACGTGCCACCCGAGGACGAGCTGGTCGTGGCCCGCATGCGGACGGCTGGCGCGGTGCGTGTCGGCAAGACGAACGTGCCCGAGTTCGCCGCGGGCTCGCACACCTTCAACCCGGTGTTCGGCGTCACGCGCAACCCCTACGCGCTCGACCGCAGCGCCGGCGGCTCGAGCGGGGGAGCGGCGGCGGCGCTCGCAGCGGGTCTCGTGCCGGTCGCCGAGGGCAGCGACATGGGCGGCTCGCTCCGCAACCCGGCAGGGTTCTGCAACGTCGTGGGCCTGCGTCCGACGCCGGGTCGCGTGCCGCAGCACCCAGCGGTGAACGGGTTCGCGACGTTGTCGGTGCAGGGTCCGATGGGACGCACCGTCGCCGACGTGGCACTGAGCCTGGCCGCCATGGCCGGACCCGACGCTCGCGTACCGATCTCGCTGCAGGACGAGGGCTCCACGTTCGCGCCGCCGCTGCCCGGCACCCTGCAGAACGGGCTGCGCGTGGCCTGGGCGCCGACGCTCGGCGGCCGCGTGCCGGTCGACGCTGAGGTGCGTGAGCAGCTCGCGGGCGTGCCCGAGGTGTTTGCCGGCCTGGGCGCCGATGTCACTGAGGACTGCCCGGACCTCGACCATGCCGACGACGTCTTCGGCACCCTGCGCGCGTGGCTCTTCGAGCTGCAGCTGGGTGAGGTGGCGCGCCGTCACCCTGACGAGGTGAAGCAGGCCATCCACTGGAACGTGGAGAAGGGTCGGCAGCTCACCGGCGCCGACGTGGCGCGAGCCGAGGCGAAGCACACGCGCCTCTACGAGAAGGTCGTCGAGTTCTTCGAGCGGTACGACGTGCTGCTGGCGCCCACCACGCAGGTCGTTCCGTTCGACATCGACCAGGAGTACCCGACGCTCGTCGACGGCCAGCAGCAGGAGAGCTACCTGGACTGGATGCGCTCGTGCACGTTGATCTCCGCCACCGGCGCCCCCGCCCTCTCCGTGCCCGCGGGCTTCACGTCGTCCGGCCTGCCGGTGGGGCTGCAGGTCATCGGCCCCCCGCGCGCCGACCGACGGGTTCTCGAGGTCGGTCACGTGTTCGAGCAGGCCACGCACTTCGGCGCCCGCCGCCCGCAGCTCTGACCCGCGCACGAACCGCGGTTCGCGCCAATGCGGGCACCCCCGAT
>DASSTJ010000190.1:0-38485 GCA_035707965.1 Actinomycetales bacterium | reverse complement strand
GTGGTCGTGGAACAGGCCCTTCGCGACCGCCGACGTCGCCAGCAGCGCACCGCAGGCGTCGGCCAGCCGAGCCACCGCGGCCGCCGCGTCGGGACTACGGCTGCCGCGACCGGCGACGAAGACCGGACGTCGCGCCTGCTGCAACGACTGCACGAGGCGCTCGACGTCGGCCGCGGACGGCGCGACGGGGGCGGACCGGCGTCCGTCGAAGGCAGCAGGCGCAACGTCCGGGGCCTGCTGGGACTGCACCTCCAGCGGCAGGTTGAGGACCACGGTGCGCCGGTCGCCCACCGCCAGCGAGACAGCGTCGAGCGCCTGCGCCACCGCGTCGCCGGCTGACGTGATGCGTGCTGGCACAGCGCCCACGGCCCGGGCGAGGCTGTCCTGGTCCACGAAGAAGTTGGACGACGGGTTGGTGGCCTCCGCGACGAGCACGAGCAGCGGCGTCCGGCTCTTGGCCGCCTCCGTGATGCCCGTCATCGCGTTGGTCAGACCGCAACCCTGGTGCAGGGTCAGCGCCGCGACACCGCCGGTCATGCGGGCGTAGGCGTCAGCCATCGTCGCGGCACCGGACTCGTGACGCGCCGCCACGAACCGCGCGCCGGCTGCTACCAGCCCGTTCGTGACGTGGAAGTTGCCCGATCCGACGACGCCGAACACGTGGTCGACGCCCGCCGTGGCGAGCGCCCGGCCCACCGCCTCCGCGACCAGCACCGCGACTGCTCAGCGCTCGACGAGGGCGAGCACCCGAGCCGGCGAGCCCGAGCCGGACACGATCGGCAGCGGTGCGGCGATGACCACCGCGCCGGTCGGCGGAAGAAGCGCCAGGTTCTGCAGCTGCGTCAGACCGTACTTGTTGCTGCCCATCAGCGAGGCGTGGCACGGGAACGCCGGGTCGAACGCGTGCGCGGCACCGGCGTCCGTGCCGACCGTCTCGACACCCATGCCGAGGACCGGCGACTCCTGGGCCACCCAGCGCGCGCACTCCACCGACAGGCCGGGACTGTGCGGGCCAGTCTCGTTCGCGTTCAGGGCCTCGTCCTGCGTGGTGCGGCTGTCCCAACCCGTCCGCACCAGCAGCCACCCGCCGTCCGGCAGCGGCCCGTGCTCGGCCTCCCACGCGGTGATGTGCTCGACCTCGACCAGGAAGTCCGGGTCCTGCGCCACCTGCGCCGACACGTCGAGCACGGCCGCCGGCCCGATCAGCCGGCGCACCGGCACGGACGCCACGTCGTCCAGGTCCTTGCCGGTCACCCAGTGGTTGGGCGCATCGAAGTGCGTGCCGGTGTGCTCGCCGGTGCGGAAGTTGTTCCAGTACCAGGCCGGGCCGCGCTCGTCGTAACGGCTGATCTCCTCCAGCTCGAACCGGCTCGTCTGCCCCAGCTCCGGCGGCAGCTGCAGGACCGGCGTCTCGCTGCTCAGCGGTGCGGTGAGGTCGATGACCTCGATCGCTCCGGACGACAGGGCTGACATGAGGTCGTTCAGGGCCACGAGCGCTCCGTCCGTAGCGGCGACCGGGAACCGGTCGCCCGGGCCCACCGTGCCCTCAGTATCGCCAGGGCATGAGCGAGGTCAAGGCTGCACCACGGATCTCGCCGTCGGGCGCGACTCAACGGTGAACCCCGGTTCAGTGATGCACTTCAGTCCAACACGCCCGCGCGTCTCCCCACAACGCATCACTCAGCCCGGGCGGCCCTGCGTCAGCGGCGGTAGCCCGCCAGGGTCTCGAGCCGGTAGACGCGGTCGGCGATCGGCGGGTGGGTGCTGAACAACCGGGTCAGGCCCTCGCCGCGGAACGGGTTCGCGATCATGAGGTGGCTGGTGTTGACGAGCTCACGGTTCGGCGGAAGTGGCAGCTGGCGGGTGCCGATCTCCAGCTTGCGCAGGGCAGACGCGAGCGCCAGGGGGTCGCCGGTCAGGGTGGCGCCGTCCTCGTCGGCGTCGTACTCGCGCGTGCGGCTGATCGCCATCTGGATGAGCATCGCGGCGAGCGGCGCAGCCAGGCTCATCAGCAGCAGCGCGACCGGGTTCGGCCGGTTGTCGTCGTCCCCACCGCCGAAGCCGCCGCCGAAGAAGAGGCCGATCTGGGCGATCGAGGTGATGACGCCGGCCACGGCCGCGGCGACGGACGACGTCAGGATGTCGCGGTTGTAGACGTGCATGAGCTCGTGGCCGAGCACGCCGCGCAGCTCGCGCTCGTCGAGGAGCTGCAGGATGCCCTCGGTGCAGCACACCGCGGCGTGCTGCGGGTTGCGGCCGGTCGCGAAGGCGTTCGGCGCCATCGTGGGTGAGACGTAGAGGCGCGGCATGGGTTGGCGCGCCTTGGTCGACAGCTCGCGCACGATCCGGTACATCGCGGGCTGCTCGGCCTCGCTGACCGGACGAGCGCGCATGGCGCGGATGGCGATCTTGTCGCTGTTCCAGTAGCCGTAGGCCGTCATGGCCAGACCGAGCAGGGCGAACAGCCAGATGTACCGTCCGCTGCCGATGACGGCGCCCATGAACAGCAGCAGCCCGAAGATGCCGCCGAGCAGCAGCGTCGTCTTCAGTCCGTTGTAGTGCTGGTGCATCGTCACCTTTCCTCGGGGCGCCCGCGGGACACGCGTGGACGGGCGCACCCCGCCCGTCCATCATCTCAACGTCCCAGGGGGTGCCGCGCGTTCCCGGCACGCGAGGTCGGGGACCCGCCCGTCGCGGGCGGCTCAGCCGAGCGGGTTCGCGACCAGCGCGGGCAGCAGCGACAGCACGACGCAGCCCGCGATGCCCAGCAGCAGCGCCACGCCGTGCGGCACGCTGATCGCGGTCCGGACGTCGGCACCGAGGGCACGCTCCGACGTGGCGGTACCGCCGGGCAGGGAGCCACCCGCCGCGCCGGCAGGGTTCGGCACCCAGCTGACGTCATCCGACGGGGTCGCGCCGCCGACCGGCTGCCTTGCCGTCGCCGGCTCGGCCGACGGCTCGACGTCGGGGACCGACGCCACGAGCCGCGCACCCCAGCGCAGGTACACGGCGACGCCGAGCACCACGTTGAGCACCGCGACGGCGGTGAGCACCCACGCGTGCGCGGCGACGACCGGCCCCAGCGCCACCACCTTGGCCACCAGGCCCATGACGCCGGGGGGCAGCCCGGCCAGACACAGCAGAGCGAAACCGAGGACCGCTGCGAGCGCCGGCCGCGTGCGCAACAGGCCGTCGTAGGCGGCGAGCGGGTGCCGGTCGCCGTCGGGATGAGTCTGAGCCAGCACGACCACCACCGCGAACGCCGTCAGCGTCGCCACGACGTAGGCGAGCAGGTACCCGATGCTGGCCGTCGCCGCCGCCGGGACGCGATGCGGCGTGACGGCGCCGGCGAGCGGCAGCACCACCCAGCCGGCCTGGGCCACGGTCGACCACGCGAGCAGCCGGACGGCGGTGCGCTGGCGCAGGGCCACGAGGTTGCCGACCGTCATCGTGACAGCCGCCAGGGCGCCGGCCAGACGGGACCACGACGGCCCCAGGTCGGGCGCACCGACACCGAGGACGAGCACGATCGCCGTCAGCCCGGCCACCTTCGAGACCGTGGCGAGGAACGCTGCGATCGGCGCCGGCGCTCCCGCGTAGGTGTCCGGCGTCCAGGCGTGGAACGGGACCAGCGAGAGCTTGAAGGCGATGCCGGCCACGGCCAGCGCGAGACCGACACCGTGCAGCAGGTCGAGATCGGGGAGCGCGGCGCTCACCGGAGCCGCGAGGTGCAGCGAGCCGGTGGACGCGTAGACGAGGGCGATGCCGAGCACCAGCAGCGCGAACGACAGCACGGCGGTGAGCAGCAGCTTGAGGCCCGCCTCGGCGCCCCGTCCGTCCCGGCGGAGCGCGACGAGCCCGATGACCGGCAGCGACGCCGTCTCGAAGGCGACCGCGAGCGTCGCGTAGTCGCGCGCACCGGCCAGCACGCAGGCACCGGCGGTGGTCGCGAGGAGCAGCAGGTGGTGCTCGGTGCGAGGGGCGCCCGACGACCCGCCGGTGGGCGCATGGCGCTGCCCGACCGCCAGCAGGAGGCAGATGACCGCCGCGCTGAGAACGAGCACCTGCAGGGCCAGCGTGAGCGGGGACGCGACGTAGCCGCAGGCGACGTTGGCCGACACCCCCTCGCCGGACGAAGGCGAGGCGCAGAACGTGGCCCGGGCCTCGCCGCCGAGCGGCGCGACGAGCAGCAGGCCCGCGAGCAGCCCGGTCATCGCGACAGCGTCGCGCCACCACCCGCCGCCGCGGCGTGGTCCCACGACCGCGTCGACGGCGAGCAGCACGAGGGCCGCCACGGCGGGGGCGAGCGCCGGTCCGAGGGCGGTCCAGGCGACGTGCTGCACCCCTTGGCGCGCGACGTCCGCGCTGGCAGCCTGCAGGGCGAGCAGCGGCATGGGCGCGGCGACCGCGAGAGCGGTGATCACACGAACCCCCGGTCGACCGCGAGCAGGTGCCGTACCGCGGGCTCGGTGGTGGCCAGCAGGAGCCACGGCAGCAGACCCGGCACGATGCTCAGGACGACGAGGGGAAGACCCACCACGACCTCGACCGGCGAGGCGTCGTCCCGGCGCCACCGTGATCCCGGCCGGAGGTCGCGCGGCAGGTGCGGAGCGGCGCGCGCGCCGGACTCCAGCATGGCCGGGTCGACGTGCGCGGCGTCGGACGGCGCGCCCTGGGCGGAGCGCACGAGCTCGACGTCCGGCTCGGTGGGCGCCGCGCCGTCCTCGAGCTCGCCGTGCCACAGCCGCCGCAGCACGCGCAGCAGGTAGGCGGAGGCGAGCACCGTGCCGAGCACCGCGAGAGCCGCGAGCGTGCGCCAGAACCCTTGTGGCGCACCGGTGCTGACCGGGTCAGCCTGCCACGCGCCGTAGACGGCGAGGAACTCGCCCCAGAAGCCGGCCAGTCCCGGCAGGCCCAGGCCGGCGATGCAGCCCACCACGAGCATGCCGCCGAGTCGCGGCGACCGGTCGCGCAGCCCGCCCCCTGCGCCGATCAGCAGCACCCGCAGGTCAGCGCTGCCGTAACGTGCCTTGAGCCCGCCTGCCACGAGGAACAGCAGGCTCGTGATGATGCCGTGGGCGACGTTCGCGAAGAGCGCGCCCTGCAGCCCCTGCGGAGTGCCACTCGCGATGCCGAGGGCCACGAAACCCATGTGCGCCACCGACGAGAACGCCACGAGGCGCTTGAGGTCGCGCTCGACCAGGCACGCGAGGCCGGCCCAGAAGATGCCCACCACACCGAGCGCCCCCAGCACCGGCGAGACACGCGCGAAGCCGTCCGGCACCACGGGGACGACGAACCGCACCATGCCGTAGCTGCCCATCTTGAGCAGCACCCCCGCGAGCAGGATCGACCCGGCTGTCGGCGCGGCCGTGTGGGCGGGCGGCAGCCAGGTGTGCAGCGGCCACACCGGCACCTTGACGGCGAGCCCGAGCAGCAGCAGCACCGCGGCCGTGAGCTGGACCGGCTGGCTGATGCCGTCGCCCTGGCGAGAGACCAGCGCGACGACGTCCGTCGTGCCGGATGCCGCCACCACGAGCAGCAGCCCGAGCAGCAGCACGACAGACCCGCCCGCCGTGAACAGGATGAAGCGCGTCGCCGCGTCCCGACGTCCGCGCTCGTCATGCGGGTCGCCCCACCAGCGGATGACCGCCCACATCGGCACCAGCACGACCTCGAACGCGACGAAGAACACGATGAGGTCAGCGGCCGTGAACGTGGCGAGCGCCCCGCCCTCGACGGCGAGCAGGCAGGCCACCAGGCCACGGGAGCCGCGCGGGGACGACGCCCCGGACGTCACCAGGACGACGACGAGCAGACCGAGCACCGCCGTGAGGACGACGAGGGGTGCGCTGATGCCGTCGAGCAGCAGGTGCATCCGAGCGCCGAGACCGGGGATCCACGGCACGTCGACCTCGAGCACCGCGTCGGTCGACGACCAGGGGCGCCGCGTCAGGGCGAGCAGGGACACCAGCACCGTGACAGCGCCAGCGCTGACGCCGATCGTGCGCACGAGCGGCTCGCCTCGCGGCCCACGAGCCGCGGGCAGGAGCAGGACCAGCAGCGCGCTCCCGAGCGGCACGACCAGCAGCAGGACGAGGAGGACGCTCATCGCAGCCCCACTCCCGCGAGCGCCACGACCACCGCGCCCGCTGCCAGCGCACCGAGGTAGCCGGTGGTGCGACCGGTCTGCGTGAGGCGCAGCGCGACGCCCGCCCACCGCGCGAGCAGGGCGCCGCCGCGCGGGTAGGCGTCGACGACGTCGTGGTCACCGACCGTCACGCCGCGGGCGAGCAGCCGCGTCGGCGCCACGACGAGGGCGTGGTGGACGGCATCGAGACCGAAGCCGCCAGCCAGGAAGGCCCGGACGCCGGCCGGCAGCACGAGCACCGGGTCGCCACGGCGGTCAGCAGCCGATGCCCCGCCCGGCACCCGTCGTCCCGCGAACCGTTCCGCAGCGCCGGCCGCGACGATCCCCGCGAGGGCGAGGGTGGTGGCGAGCGCACCCGTCAGGCTCGACAGGTGGATGGCGCCGGGCACCACCGGCCCGATGAGGAGCAGGCCGGCCAGCACCGTGGGGACGGCGAGCCCGAGCAGCGTCCACGACATCGCGGGTGGCACCGCGGCATGGAGCAGCGGGTCGCGGCGGGGGACGGACGGCAGCAGCTCGGCCGGCGGGGAGTCGTCCGTGACGAGCTGCGCACCGGAGGACTCGGCCGGGACGTCGGCGGGCGAGGGCACCACGAGCATCCACGCGCGGGTCGCGTACGCCGCGGTGACGAAGCCGGTGACGAGACCGACGACGAGGACCAGCCAGCCGGCCCACACGAGCGAGCCGGCACCGTCCACGCCGCCGTCGAGCGCCGCCACCTCGGCCGCACCCAGCACGGCCTCCTTCGACCAGAAGCCGGACAGCGGCGGCACGCCGGCGAGAGCCGCGAGCCCGACGGTGAGCAGCACCGACGTCACCGGTGACCGTGCCCAGGAGCCGGCGAGGGACGGCCCGTCCGCGACCCGCCCCATCGCGGTCGTGTGCACGCGGTACGCCAGGGCGCCCGCGCACAGGAACAGCAAGGACTTGAACGCGGCGTGCGACAGCAGCTGCATCACCGCCGGGGCCGCCCCCAGGTCGGGGGGCGCGACCGCGATGCCGGCGAGCAGGTACGCGACCTGGCTGATCGTCGACCACGCCAGCACGCGCTTGAGGTCGCTCTGCGCGAAGGCGGCGAGCGCGGCCGCCAGCATCGACGCGCAGGCGACCACGGCCAGCACGGCCCGGGCGGCCGGTGCCTGCGCGAGCACCGGGAGCAGCCGCGCCAGCACGTACCCACCTGCCGCGACCATCGTCGCCGCGTGGATCAGCGCCGACACCGGCGTCGGGCCCTCCATCGCGTCGGGCAGCCACGTCTGCAGCGGCAGCTGGGCCGACTTGCCGACCACACCGGCGATGAGCAGCAGCGACGCCGCCGTGACCTGTGCCGTGGACAGCCGCTCGAGCGTGCCCGGCTCGAGCAGCCGGCTGACGCTCGACGTGTCGGCCGCCGCGAGCAGCGTGACGATGCCCAGGACGAAGCCGACGTCTCCCATCCGCGTCACCAGGAACGCCTTGACGGCGGCGTGGCGGGCGGCCCGGCGCTCGCTGTCGTGCCCGATCAGCAGGTACGAGCACAGGCCCATGACCTCCCAGCCGATGAGCAGCAGGAGAAGGTCGTCGGCCTGGACGACGAGGAGCATGGCGGCCGTGAAGAGCGACACCACGCTGGCGAACGCGCGGTAGCGCTGGTCGTCGCACTGGTAGGCCACCGAGTACACCTGCACGGCCAGGGCGACCACGCACACCATGACGGCGACGACGGCGCTCAGCCGGTCGGCGCGCAGCGTGAGGTCGATCGTGCCCGCGCCCGTCGGGGCCGGCCCCAGCAGCGCGACGCTGTGCGCGACGGTGCTGCCACCGGTCCCCGCGAGCTCGGTGACCGCCGCCAGCAACGCGGCCAGCGCGCCGCCGACGCCCACGGCCGAGATCGTCGTCCGGTACTGGCGAGGGACGACGGCCCCGGCCAGGGCGGCCAGCGCCGGCAGCACGACGACGAACCGTGCGGCCCAGGCGATGTCGCCGACGTCAGGTCCGGCCGCGACGACCGTGTTCACCGGGGTGCCGCCGACGCCGCGGGCTCGGGCGGGATGCCGGCGTCCTCGGCACTCGCCTCGCCGAGCTCGCGGGCCCGGCGGAGGTCGACGTCCCCGCGACGGCGGAACAGCAAGAGCACCACCGCCAGGGCGATACCCACCTCTGCCGCGGCCACGGTGATGACGAACAGCGTCAGCACCTGGCCACTGTGCAGACGGTCGGCGTAGGCGGCGTCGAACGTGACCAGCAGGAGGTTGGCGGCGTTGAGCAGCAGCTCGAGCCCGATGAGCACGAGGACGGCGTTGCGGCGCGCCAGCACCCCGAACAGGCCTGCGCCGACGAGGACGCAGGCCAGCAGCACCGCCGGCCAGAGGTGGATCACTGCGGTCCCCCGCTGCGGTTCTCGTCACCGTCGGGAGTGCGGGACAGCACGAGTGCCGCGACGAGGGCCGCGAGCAGGAGCAACGACAGCAGCTCGAAAGGCAGCACCCAGGACCCGAACAGCGACCGAGCCAGGGGCTGGGCCGCCGAACGCGCCTGCTCGCTGCCGGCCGCACCCACGTCGACCGCGCTGCCGCCGACCACGCCGACCAGCAGGACCGCAAGGAGGCCGGCCCCCACCACGGACACCACCCCAGCCGCCGCACGGGCCAGCCGCGGGTTGTCGACGTCCGGTGAGCGGCCGATCGGCGCGCGCGTCAGCATGAGCGCGAAGAGCACGAGCACCACGACCGCGCCGACGTAGACGAGCACCTGGACGAGCGCCACGACCTCCGCCCCGAGCACGAGGTAGCAGCCGGCGAGCGCTCCGAGCGCCGTCACGAGCCACAGGGCCGCGTGCACGACCTGGCGACTCACCACGGAGAGCACGGCCGACGCGGCCGTCAGCAGCCCCAGCAGGGCGAAGAGCACGTCCCGCGTCGTCACGCGCCGGCACCGGGCTGGGGTCGACGGGCCGGCTTCTGGGACGCCGCGACCTCCTTGGGATCCGGTGCGCCGCGGTCGTACGCAGGTGGCGGCGGCACGGTCGGCATCCACTGCCCGAGCCGCGTCTTGTCGTGCGTCAGGTTGCGGATGTCCAGCTCGGCGTACTCGAACTCGGGGCTCCAGTGGATCGCGTCGAAGGGGCACACCTCGATGCAGATGCCGCAGTACATGCAGAGGGAGAAGTCGATGTCGAAGCGGTCCAGGACGTTGCGTTGACGTTCGCGGCCACCTTCGGTCGCGGCTGGCAGCGTCTCCTTGTGCGAGTCGATGTAGATGCACCAGTCCGGGCACTCGCGGGCGCACAGCATGCAGACGGTGCAGTTCTCCTCCAGCAGGGCGATGACGCCGCGGCTGCGTGGCGGCAGGTCGGGCTCGACGTCCGGGTACTCCGCCGTGTGGCTGGGCCGCACCATCGTCTTCGCCGTGACCGCGAGCCCCTTCAGCAGCCCGGGGAGAAGGTTCTGCCGACCGGACGCCGGAGCCGACCGTGCGCTGTCAGCGGCCCGGTCCGGGTCGCCGGGTCCGGTGTGCGAGGCATGCGACTCGTCCACGCGGCCATCCTGGCAGCAACGTCCCGTCCGTGGGGGCCACCTGCCGTCTCACCGCTCGCCGTGGACAGGTTCGGCACTCGCCAGCCCCCGCTGATTTTTCACCAAACTCCCTGGGTCTAATGTGCCGGCATGGCCACTCCCGGGGAACCCGACCGACAGTCCGGACCAACCTCACCGGACACCGCGGCCGCGGTGCTGCAGAGCTATCGGCACGAGCTCAAGCGAGGTCACGACGTCGTCGACCCGGCCACCTGGGCGGGGTCCATCCCCCAGATCGGTGGGGTGGCGCCACGCATCCGCATCGGCCGCAGCCGCTGGTTCAACCTGCTCTGGCTGCTGCCGATCGGCTTCGTCATCCTGCTGGTCGGTGTCGCCGCGGCCAAGGGACTGCGTGCCAATCCGTCGGTCCAGGCGTTCATCGAGCGCCACCCCGGCACCATCCCGATCCCCGAGTCGCAGCTCGCGCCGGGCCTGCCGGCCTGGGTCGGATGGCAGCACTTCTTCAACCTGTTCCTCATGACGTTCATCGTCCGGTCCGGGGTGCAGATCCTCACCGACCACCCGCGGCTGTACTGGACCCGGCACAGCACCCCGGGCAAGGAGTGGTTCCGCATCCAGCGCCCGGTGCCGGAGGACCCGCTGTGGACGGCGAAGCAGGACTCGATCGCACTGCCCGGCCAGGTCGGGCTGCCCGGGTTGCGCCACTCGATCGGGCTGGCCCGGTGGTGGCACCTGGGCGTCGACACGCTGTGGCTGCTCAACGGGCTGGTGTTCTACGTCCTGATCTTCTCGACCGGTCACTGGCGGCGGCTGGTGCCGACCAGCTGGGACGTCATACCGAACTCGCTGTCCGTGATGATCCAGTACGGGTCCCTGGACTGGCCGACCGAGCACGGCTGGTGGGCCTACAACAGCCTGCAGCTCGTGGCGTACTTCGTGACGGTCTTCATCGCCGGACCGCTCGCGCTGGTCACCGGTCTCGGCATGTCCCCGGCACTGTCCACCCGGTTCCGCCGGGTCAGCTCGGTGCTGAGCATCCAGACCGCGAGGTCGCTGCACTTCCTCGTGATGGCCTGGTTCCTCTTCTTCATCGTGGTCCACGTGACGCTGGTCTTCACGACCGGACTGCGTGCCAACCTCAACCACGCGTTCGCGGCCCGTGAGGACGACTCCTGGACCGGGTTCTGGGTGTTCGTCGTGGCCATGGTCGTCGTCGTCGTGGGCTGGGTCGCAGCCACCCCCGTGACCCTGCGACACCCGCGGGTCGTCCAGCGTGTCGGCTTCGCGCTGATCGGGCCGGTCCAGCGGCTCTTCGAGCACGTGGACGCCAAGCCCGGCCAGTACACGGAGAAGGACATCTCTCCGTACTTCTGGCACAACGGCGCCTACCCGCTCTCCGAGGAGTACCGGGCACTGCAGGACGGCGGGTTCGTCGACTACCGCCTGCGGGTCAACGGGCTGGTGGAGAACCCCGTCGACCTGAGCCTCGCCGACCTGCGCGCCCTGCCCCACCACGAGCAGATCACCCAGCACTTCTGCATCCAGGGCTGGTCGGGCGTCGCCAAGTGGGGTGGCGTCTCGATGCAGACGATCCTGGACCTCGTGCGTCCCGCGCCCGAGGCGAAGTGGGTGGTGTTCTACTCCATCGCGGACGGCCCGGACGGCGGCATCTACTACGACGCGCACCCCATCGAGCAGATGCGCAACCACCTCACGATGCTGGCGTACGACATGAACGACCAGCCTCTGTCCTACGGCCACGGCGCGCCGCTACGCCTGCGCAACGAGATCCAGCTCGGCTTCAAGCAGGTCAAGTGGATCAAGGGCGTGGAGTTCGTCGCCCACTACTCCGAGGTGGGCGGCGGACACGGCGGGTACAACCAGGACCACGAGTTCTTCGGCTACCGCCAGAGCATCTGACGCGGCCGACGCCTACCCGGCTGCCGCTGCCTTCTTCTGCTTCTTGTACTCACGGACCTTCTGCAGCGAGCCGTCGTCGACGACGTCCGCGACGGACCGGTAGCCGTCGAGCGCGTAGTCCCCGGCAGCCGCCTCCCAGCCGGGCGGTCGGACGCCGAGCTGCTTGGCCAGCAGCGCCACGAAGATCTGCGCCTTCTGCTTGCCGAACCCCGGTAGCTCCTGGACGCGCTTGAACAGCTCGGCGCCGGTCGACGCCTCGGTCCACAGCCGGGTGACGTCGCCGTCGTACCTGTCGACGACGAGCGCGGCCAGCTCCTGCAGCCGAGCCGCCATGGAACCCGGGAAGCGGTGGATCGCGGGCGGCGTGCTGCAGAGCGCCTTGAACTCGTCCGGGGCCGCGTGCGCGATCGCCGCGGGGTCGAGCGTGCCGAAACGGCTCAGCACCTTGTACCCGCCGCGGAACGCGTGCTCCATGCCGTACTGCTGGTCGAGCATCATCCCGACCACGACGGCGAAGGGGTGCTCGTCGAGCACGCGGTCGGCGTCCGCGTCTCCTGCGATCTGGAAGCCCATGGCGTCATCCTGCCCCACGGCCGGCCCTTGCCCGCAGGCTCGGCCGGGTCACGGATGTCCCGCGCGCGGTGCCGGCGCTGGGAACGCGACCACCTGGCCGGACCTGCCCCCCCGTCATCGGGGCCGCCCCAGTCCTGCCCGACCACGAACAGCAGCGGGTCGGGGCCATCGCTGAGGGCGCACGGGACGAACTCCTCTACAGCGCCTCGATCGGCAGACCTAGCGTGGATGGCGGGGAGAGGAGATGAACAGTCATGACCACACTGACACGCAGCATCACGATCGACGCCCCGGTGGAGTCCGTGTTCGAGTACGCGCTGGACGTCGACCGGCTCTGGAAGGTGAAGGACGTCGGTCTGGCCGAGGTCGACATCAAACCGGAGGGTGTCGGCACGTCGGCCCGGGTGTACACGCACCTGCTGGGGTTCCACATCGAAGGCGGCATCGAGTACACCGAGGTCGTGCCCAACAAGCGGATCGTGGCCCAGGTGCACTTCTTCGCGGAGAAGCCCACCTGGACGTTCACGTTCGCGCGCACACGGCGGCACCAAGGTGACCGCGACCGGCGAGTGGACCGTGAAGGTCCCGGTCGTCGGCAAGTCCGTCGAGGCGATGATGGTCAAGGAGCACGAGCCGATGCTCGACATGCTCCTCGGCAACCTCAAGGCACAGGTCGAGGCGAAGGTCCCCGCCTGAGGCCAGCCAGCCGCCGAGCCCCCTCGGGCTCGGCGGCTCGGCGTGCGCTCCCCAGGTCGCTCAGGGGGCCGTCGATGTCGGACGATCGGCGCGACCACGGGCGGCGGAACTAGGCTGGGCGACGGGGCCGAGGACCACAGGGAGCCACCGTGGAGCTCACCGGCAGCGTTGCGCTCATCACCGGAGCGTCATCGGGGATCGGTCGTTCCGTCGCGCTCGAGCTCGCCGACCACGGCGTGCACGTGCTGGTGCACGGCCGGGACCGACTGCGGCTCGACGACGTCGTCTCGCTCACGGGCGGCACGCCGCTCGTCGCGGAGCTCGCCGATCCGGCTCAGCGGGACGCGTTGGTGAGGAACGCCACCGAGGTCCACGGGCGCGTCGACGTGCTGGTCAACAACGCCGGCGTCGGCTGGTCCGGCCCGGTCACTGCCATGACGGCGGACGACGTCGACCGCGTCCTCGAGGTGAACCTGTCGGCCGCCGTCCACCTCACGCGGCTGCTGGTGCCCGGCATGGTCGACCGCGGACGGGGTGCGGTCTGCTTCGTCACGTCGGTGGCCGGTCGGTCTCCGGTGGCCGGCGAGGCGGTGTACTCGGCAGCGAAGGCGGGGCTGGACGCGTTCGCCGAGAGCCTGCGGGCCGAGGCCCGCCGTAGCGGTGTGCACGTCAGCGTCGTCGTCCCCGGAGTGGTCGACACCGACTTCTTCGCGAACCGGGGCCGCCCGTACGACCGTGCGCTTCCTCGGCCGGTCCCGCCCCAGGCGGTCGCGACGGCCGTGGTGCGCTCCATCGCCGACGGCCGCCCCGAGGTGTGGGTGCCGCGCTGGCTCCGGCTGGCGCCAGCCGCCCGTGCGCTCGCCCCGGGGCCCTACCGCGGGCTCAGCGCCGCCTTCGGCGGGAGGCACCGGCTGGCCGGTGACGCAGGGCGACGAGTGCGGCCGGGCAGCCGCTGGCCGTGACACCACAGGGAACTCTCAGGCGGGACGGCGATCATGCCGATGAGCGAAGGTCCGTCGGCTCACCGGCTGCCAGGACGCACGCGGGCGGTGAGCCGACGTCCGGACACCTCCAGGAGGAGATGCGATAGTGGTTGGTATGTCCGTTCCGCCCCCGGCGCTGAGCCACCCCTCGCACCTCGGTCGCGGTGACGTCGACGAACCCTTCGTGCTCGACCTCGCGACCCTGCGTCCAGCCGCCCTGCACGGCGTGCGGATGCTGCTCGAGACGGTCGTCGTGCCGACGCTCCTGCTGCTGGCGTGCGTGCGCACCGTCGGCTCGTTCTGGGGAATGGTCGCCGTGCTGAGCTGGTGCGCCGCTGCCCTCTCGCTGCGGTGGGCGACCGGCAGGCGCGTGCCCAGCACGCTGCTGCTCGCGGTCGGCATGCTCGTGGGCCGCACGTCGATCGCCATGGCCTTCTCGAGCGTCTACGTCTACCTGCTGCAGCCGGTGGCCGGGTCGCTCTTCATGGCGCTGCTCTTCCTCGGCAGCGTCGCCATCGGCCGCCCCGTCACGATGCGGCTCGCCCAGGACTTCGTGGCGCTCCCCCGCCACCTCTTCGCCGACCGCCGGGTGCGCCGCATGTTCGCGCAGGTGGCCCTGCTCTGGGGTTTCTCTCGGGTGCTGGACGCCGGCATGAGCCTCGGCTTCCTGCACTGGGGCCTCGACGCCGGGCTGATGTCGCGAGGCATGCTCAGCAGCCTGCTCACGGTGGCCACCGTGGTTGCGTGCGCCTACTGGGGCTGGAGCCGGCTGGGCCGCGTGCCGGGCGTCCACCTCAGCCTGTCGCGCAGCCGCGTCTGAGCCGAAGCGCACGCGGCACCTTCGCCGAGACGTGCACGAGCGTGACCACCTGTGCGAAGGGCGCGCTCGTGCTAGGACGGTGACCGTGAGCGGTCCGGCCACCGCGTCCCCACCTCACGCCACCCGTGGCTCCGGGTCCGGCGTCCGGCCGCTGCTGTGGCGGGAGCTGGCCGGCGGCCTCGTGGTCTTCGGCCTCTACCTGCTCGTCGACTCCCAAGGGGGCCCGGAGCGACGAGCAGCCGCCGACCGCCACGCACAGCTCGTCATCGACCTGCAGCGGTCACTGCACCTGGACGTCGAGCGCCCGCTCAACGCGTGGCTCGCGCCGCACCAGGTGCTCTCGACGATCGCGAACTACGAGTACGCCTTCACGTACGTCGTCAGCGCACTGGCCCTGCTGACCTGGCTCTACGTGCGCGCTCCGGCCGACTACCGCCCGGCCCGCAGCTCGTTCGTCCTGCTGAACCTGCTGGGGATCACCTGCTTCTGGCTGTTCCCCATGACGCCGCCTCGCCTGATGACCGACCTCGGTCTCGTCGACACGGTGACCCGCGGCGGCACCATCGGCTCGTGGGGCATGCCGCTCGTCACGCACGCCAACCAGCTGGCTGCGATGCCGTCGCTCCACGTCGCCTGGGCGCTGTGGGTGTCGGTCGTGCTGGCGCGGCAGTCGCGCGGTCTCGGCGTCCAGGTCGTCAGCGCCGTCCACGTCGCCGTCACCGTCCTCGTCATCCTCGCGACGGCGAACCACTACCTGGTCGACGCGCTCGCCGCCGTCCCGTTCGTGTGGGTGAGCGTCGCGGTGGTCGACCGCTGGTGCGACCCCGGGCGCCGCGGACGCGTGCCCGCCACCGACGCGTTCTTCCTGCACGCGGAGGCACCGCGGGCACCGCAGCACGTGGGCGGTGTCGTCGTGCTGGCCCCGGGTGGCGGGCCCTCCGTCGACGAGGTCCGTGACCTCGTCCGCAGCGAGCTGGGGCGCCTGCCCCGGTTCACGCAACGCCTCGACGGCGGCACACGGTGGCGCCGGCCGCGCTGGGTGGACGCCGGACCGCTGGACTGGTCGTGGCACGTGACCGAGCTGAGCGTGCCGGGTGCCACCAGGGACGAGGCGGTCGCGGCCGTGGGCCGGGTCGTCGGCGACCTGGCGTCCCGGCTGCTGCCGCGCGACCGGCCGATGTGGCGGATCGTCCTGGTGCGCGCTCCTGAGGTGGGGCGCTCCACGATGCTGCTCCTGGTGCACCACTGCGTGGCCGACGGCATCGGCACGGTGGCGCAGGCCGTGCAGCTCTTCCGACCACGGATCGACCTCGTGCCGGACGGACGACGTGAGGTGCCTGCGCTGAAGCAGGCGGCCGCGACGGTGGTCGGGCTGGCCCAGCTAGCGACGGACGGCCGCCCCGCCGCGCGCGTCCCGCCGCCGCACGACGCTACGACGGACTTCTGCTGCTCGTGGCTTCCCCTGGACCGCGTCCGGGACGTCGCCCGCGCCCACGAGGCACGCGTCACCGACCTGCTGCTGTGCCTCGTGGTCGCTGCCCTGCAACGGGAGCAGCCCTCGTTCGTCGCGCGGCTCGAGGGACGGCTGCGCGTGGCCGTGCCTCTCATGGTGCGCCAGCCCGACAGCGCGGCCGAGGGCAACGTCACGGCCGCCGTCATGGTGGATCTGCCGGTCGACATCGACGTGCCCGCCGACCTGCTCACCGAGGTCCGACGGCGCACCGGGCCGCTGCACACCCCCACGCGCGCCTTGGCGTCCCGCTTCGTGATGGCGAAGGTGCTGGAGCTGACGCCGGAGCCGGGCCTGCGCTGGTTCGCGCGCACGGTCTACAGCCAGGCGTTCCTGCAGGCGATCGTCTCGAACATGCCAGGGCCGCGGCAGCAGCTGGACCTCGTGGGCGTGCCGATCGAGGACGTCGTGCCGATCATCCCGCTCGCTCCCGGCACTCCTCTCGCGGTGGGCGCCCTGAGCTGGGGTGACCAGCTCGGTGTCGGGCTCGTGACCCGCGGCGAGACGCTGGACGCCGGCCGGCTCTCCACGGCGATGGCCGCGGTGCTGGACGAGCTGGACGAGCGGCCACCCTCGGTCGAGCTGCCGGACGTCTCGGGGGCTCGCCCCGCGCCGACCGTCGGTCTCACCGCGGTCCCGAGCGCTCAGGACGCAACCGATCCGAAGCAGAGCGCCAGGAACATCTTGGCGCGCGACTCCGGCGAGTCGAGTGCGCCGCCGAGGATCGACCGCAGCTGGCCGACCCGGTAGCGGACGGTCTGCGGGTGGATGTGCAGCTCCTCCGCGACCGCACGCCGGTCCCCCATCGTCCGCAGCCACGCCGCGAGCGTCTCCGTGAGCTGCTGCCGGCGCGCCGGTGACAGCGTGTCGAGCGGCTGCAGGACCTGGCTACGCAGCACCGCCATGAGCCGTTCGTCACGGTGAGCGATGATCACGTCGATGTGGTCGCTCGCGAACACGGGGTCGCCGTCGAGGAGGCCGCGCGAGCACAGGTCCAGGGCGATCTGGGCGACCTGGGTGCTGGCGGGGAGCAGCTCCAGCGGGACAGGGTGCCCCACGACGGCGTGCGCGCCAGTGAGCGCACGGGCGGCCCGGTCGCGGAGCCGCCGGTCCGACGGATCGGGGACGATCGCTCCGTAGAGTCGCTCCCGGCGTACCGGGAGGCAGCGGGAGTCGAGCCGCTCGACGACGGCCCGCGCCTGCGGGTCGCTCGGGTCCACGAGGATCACGGCGGCGCGGCCCGGCAACGTCCAGCCGGCGCGCGACGCGGCGATCTGCACGGTGGCCGTGTCGGTGCGGTCCGACAGCAGCAGGTCGGACAGCTCCTGCCGCAGCCGCTCCCGCGCAGCGCTCGACTCGGACTGCTCGAGCACGTAGCCGTGGGCGGACGCGGAGGACAGCTGGTTGACGAAGACGAAGACGGCCTCCGCGAGCACCGACAGGACCCCCGGTGGGAGCCCGAGGTCGAGGGCGGTGTCGGAGACGTGACGCCAGGCCGCCTGGGCGCCCACCTGGTAGGCCGTCAGCAGCTCGGTCAGCTCGTGCCCGCGCTGCCACTGCATGCGTCCGATCTGGTCGAAGACGGCGTCCACCTCAGCAACCCTGGCGGTCGCCGTGGACAGCGGCGGGGCGGACGGCACCAGTCTGAGCCGGGCGACCGCGACGAGGCGTTGGACGAACATCCGTCCGGCCTCGGCCACTGCCGGGCGGCTCTCGTCCAGGAACCGCGCGTAGTCCGGCCAGTCGTCGCGCAGGAGGTCACCGACCTCCCGCAGCAGCTCGGGAAGCCGGTCGCCCAGCGCCGCCGTGAAGCCGTCCAGCGCGTCCTCCGCCGGCCCGCCCGGTGAGCTCGCGCGCAGCGTCTGCACCGCCATGACTCATGCGTACCCCTGGTACGGCGATTTGTCAGGTGAGATCTGTCATCCGGTGACAGGTCCGTCGCCGGGATCTACGCCCAGCGGGGCAGAGAGATCCGACTGCGCAGAGGGATCATCGGGTGGTGGGCGGCTCCCCGGGGCGCCAGGCGCTCCCTGCGGAACGCGACGAGAACTTCCCCGTCGCGCTGCGGGTCCTGCCCCAGGCCCTCCGAGACGACCTCCACGCGGTGTACGAGTTCGCGCGCACCGTCGACGACCTTGGCGACCGAGCGCCGGGCGACCGCACGCGGCTGCTGACCGGCGTCCGGCACGACCTGCGTCGCATCTGGGACGGCGAGGTGCCGGATCTACCTGTGCTGCAGCGACTCTCGACGGTGGTGCTTGGGCACGACCTCGACCTGGCGCCGTTCGACCACCTCGTCGAGGCCAACCTCGTCGACCAGCAGGTGACCCGCTACCGCACGTTCGACGACCTCCTCGGCTACTGCCGGCTGTCGGCGGACCCAGTCGGGCGGATCGTGCTCGGGCTGCTCGACCACCGCGACCCGGCGACCGCCGTCCTGTCCGACCGGGTCTGCACCGCCCTGCAGCTGCTGGAGCACTGGCAGGACGTCGGTGAGGACCGACGCGCAGGCCGCGTGTACCTGCCACTCGGTGACCTCGAGGCCTTCGGGGTGCCGCTCGAGGACCTCGACGCCACGACCACCTCCGAGCGCCTGCGCGCGCTGCTGCGCTTCGAGACCGAGCGTGCCGCCTGCCTGCTGGAGTCCGGCGCGCCGATCGTGCGCGAGCTGCACGGCTGGGGCCGCGTCGCGGTCGCCGGCTATGTCGCCGGCGGACGAGCCACCGTGGCTGCGCTGCGCCGCAACGACCTGGACGTCCTTGCCCGACAGGTGCGCCCCCGTCGTTCCGACGTCGTGACCGAGGTCTTCGGCCTGCTGTCCTCCGCTGCACTGCACCACCGGCTGCCACGCCTGCACGCCCTCACCAGGACGCGGCGGCAGCCCGGCGCACGGGACGTGGTCGCATGACGACGTTCGCGCCGAGCCCGACGGTGGAGCAGGCCTACCGCAGCTGCGAGCAGATCACCCGCCACCAGGCCCGCAACTTCTACTACGGCATCCGGCTGCTGCCACCGCCGCGTCGCACCGCGCTGTGCGCCCTCTACGCCCTGGCTCGGCGCGTCGACGACATCGGCGACGGCACCCTGCCGGCCGCCCAGAAGGTCACGCTGCTCGCCGAGATGCGGACGTCGCTCGACCACCTCGACGAGTCGACCGATCCGGTGCTCGTCGCGGTTGCGGACGCGGCCCGCCGCTATCCCGTGCCGGTCGACGCCTTCGCCGAGCTCGTCGACGGTGTGCAGATGGACGTCGACCAGGTGACGTACGACGACTTCGACGACCTCGTCGTCTACTGCCGGCGCGTCGCCGGCTCCATCGGGCGCCTCTGCCTGTCGGTGTTCGGGTCGGACGTCGACCCGGGCACCAGCGGCTTCGCCGACCAGCTCGGCATCGCGCTGCAGCAGACGAACATCCTGCGCGACGTGCGCGAGGACCTGATGAACGGTCGCGTGTACCTGCCTCGCAGCGAGCTGGAGCACTTCGGGGTACGGCTGTCGATGACGGACGACGAGTCGCTCGACGACCCCGACGGCCACCTCGCCGGTCTTCTCCGCTTCGCCGCCGCCCGGGCGCAGGACTGGTACTGCCTCGGGCTCCGGCTCCTCCCGCACCTCGACCGGCGCAGCGCCGCCTGCTGCCTGGCCATGGCGGGGATCTACCGCGACCTGCTCGGCCTCATCGCGGCCGACCCCACCCTGGTCTACCGGCAACGCACGTCCTTGTCCTCGTGGCGAAAGGCCCGCGTCGCCACCGTGGCCCTCGCACGGGCGGCGACATGACGGCGTCGCGCGCCGCCGTCCGGCGGCGCGTCACCGTGGTCGGGGGCGGCCTGGCCGGCATCACCGCGGCGCTGCGCTGCGCGGACGCCGGCTGCGACGTGACGCTGCACGAGGCCAGGCCGCGGCTGGGCGGCCAGACGCACTCGTTCCGGCGCCGACTCGCTGACGACGTGGCCACCGACCACGACGACGGGTTCTGGGTCGACAACGGGCAGCACGTGTTCCTTCGCTGCTGCACCGCCTACGAAGGCCTCCTGGAGCGACTGGGGGTCGCGCGTCAGACGACCGTGCAGGACCGCCTCGACATCGCCGTCCGCACGAACGACGGCGTGGCGCACCTGCGACGGGGTGGCCTCCCGGCTCCCCTGCACCTGGCGTCCTCGCTCCTCCGCTTCCCGTTGCTCGCGCCCTCCGAGCGGATCGGCTTCGCACGGGCCGCCCGTGCCCTGGCGCGCGTCGACGCCGCATCCCCGGCTGCCGACGCCTCCTCGTTCGGTGAGTGGCTGCGCGACCACGGCCAGTCGGAGCATGCCGTCACCGCGTTGTGGGACCTCGTCGGGGTCGCGGCGCTCAACGCCCGCGCCGACGACGCGTCGCTGGCCCTGGCGGCCACCGTCTTCCAACGTGGCCTGCTGCGCGAGCCGGCCGCAGGGGACATCGGCTGGTCGACCGTCCCCCTGCAGCAGCTGCACGGCGACGCAGCCGAGACGGCGCTCGCCGCTGCTGGTGCCCACGTGTGCCTGCGGTCCAAGGTGGAGGCACTGGCGGCTGGGCAGGGGCGGTGGCACGTCGTGACGGCCACGGGCATCGAGCCGGCCGACGTCGTCGTCCTGGCCGCGCCACCCGCCGTCACGGCGCGGCTGCTGCCCGCTGGAGCCCTCGACGTCCCCGCCGGCTGGGCCTCCTCGCTCGGGGCGAGTCCGATCGTGAACCTCCACCTGCTCGTGGACCGGAGGGTGCTCGTCGAGCCGTTCCTCGCGGGGATCGCCGCGACCACGCCCGGCGGCAGGCCGGAGTACCTCTGGGTGTTCGACCGGACGACGCTGGCCGGCCTGGGCGGCACCCGGCTGCAGTACCTCGCGGTGTCCCTGTCTGCTGCCGACGAGCTGGTCGACCTCCCCAGTCGCGTTCTGCGGCAGCGCTTCACGGGTCCGCTCGAGTCCATGCTGCCCGGGCTGGCGCACGCGTCCGTGCTGGACTTCTTCGTGACGCGCGAGCGCGAGGCCACCTTCCGACCAGGCGCCGGCAGCAACGCCGTCCGGCCCGGCACGTCCACCCGGCTCCCCCGCCTGCACCTCGCCGGCGCGTGGACCGCGACCGGCTGGCCCGCGACCATGGAGGGCGCCGTCCGCAGCGGAGACGCCGCTGCCAGGGCAGTGCTGGCGTCCCCACCGGTCGACACCGCCGCACGAGGGCGGGTGGTGGCATGACCGCCGTCCTCCCTGCCCTCACCGACACGCGCGAGCTCGTCCTGCCCGCGCTGCGGGCCGCGGTCAACCGCCTCGACGACCGCACCCGGCTGGTCGCGGCCTACCACCTGGGGTGGTGCGACGAGCACGGCGTGCCCATCGAGGCGAACGGCGGCAAGGCCGTCCGCCCGGCGCTCGCGCTGCTGGCGGCGGAGGCCGCGGGGGGCCCGCGCGAGAGCGCGGTACCCGGCGCCGTGGCGGTCGAGCTGGTCCACAACTTCTCGCTGGTGCACGACGACCTCATGGACCGTGATCTCGAGCGACGCCACCGAGCCACCGTGTGGGCGCTGTGGGGCGACGCGACCGCCGTCCTGGCTGGCGATGCGATGCTGTCGCTGGCGCACGAGGTGCTCGCGGATAGCCGGTCGCCCTTCCTGGCGGAGGCTTCTGCGGTGCTCGCGACCGCTACGCGGGAGCTCATCCGCGGCCAGGTGCAGGACCTGGCGTTCGAACGGCGGGACGACGTCGGCCTGACCGAGTGCGTCGACATGGCGTCGGCGAAGACCGGCGCGCTGCTCGGCGCGAGCGCCGCGATCGGCGCAGTCCTGGCCGGCGCCGACACGACGACCGTGCGCGGGCTGGCCACGTACGGCGAGCAGGTCGGTCTCGCCTTCCAGCTGGTCGACGACCTGCTCGGCATCTGGGGTCGGCCCGAGGTGACGGGCAAGCCGGTCGCGAGCGACCTGCGCTCGCGCAAGAAGACGCTTCCCATCACGTGGGCGATCCAGAACGGGGGGGACGACGGCACCGACCTCGCGCTCTGGTTGCGCCGTGACGCCGCGCTCGAGCCTGACGACCACGAGCTCCGCAAGGTCGCGGGGCTGGTCGAACGGGCCGGGGGGCGCACCTGGGCTCGCGACGAGGCCTGGCGGCGGGTGACGCGGGCCGCCGAGGCGCTCGCGCCGCTGCGGTTGCGTGACGACTGCCGTCGACGGCTGCTCGACCTGGCTACGTTCGTCGTGGAGCGCGACGCATGACCACCAGAACGCGCACCCACGGCACGACCGTCAGCCCACGCGCGGACACCGCCGTCCGGCCCAGCCTCGAAGACGTCCGCCGCAGCGTCGACGCCGCCACCGCGCACCTGCGCTCGCTGCAGCACGAGGGCGGCTGGTGGAAGGGCGAGCTGGCGACGAACGTCACGATGGACGCCGAAGACCTTCTGCTGCGGGCCTTCCTGGGCATCTCGCAGCCGGACACGACCGAGGCAGCGGCACGGTGGATCCGTTCGCAGCAGCGGGACGACGGCACGTGGGCGACGTTCTACGGCGGCCCGGGCGACCTGTCCACGACGGTCGAGGCCTGGGTGGCGCTGCGCCTCGCCGGTGACCGAGAGGACGCTCCCCACCTTCTACGTGCTGCCGACTTCGTCCGGTCTGCCGGCGGTGTCGAGCGGAGCAGGGTCTTCACCCGGATCTGGTTGGCGCTCTTCGGGCTCTGGCCCTGGGACGACCTGCCGGAGCTCCCACCGGAGATGATCTTCCTCCCCCCCTGGGTGCCGTTGAACGTCTACGACTGGGGCTGCTGGGCCCGCCAGACGATCGTCCCGCTCACCGTGGTGCGTGCGCTTCGGCCCGTGCGACCGCTGCCGTTCGCGATCGATCCGTTGCACGGTCCGCCGCCGGGACGCCGTCCGGCCGGCACCGCGGACGCGGCCACCGGCGGGTCATGGACCGTCGAAGGCGCCTTCGGCATGCTCGACCGCGTGCTGCACCGCTACGGGCACCACCCGCTGAAGCCGTTGCGCCGCTTGGCGATGCGCCGTGCGACCGAGTGGGTGCTCGCGCGGCAGGAGGCGGACGGCGGCTGGGGCGGTATCCAGCCACCCTGGGTGTACTCGCTGCTCGCGCTGCACCTCATGGGCTACCCGCTCGACCATCCGGCCGTCCGCGCCGGCATCGACGGCCTCGAGGGGTTCGTGGTGAACGAGCAGACGCCGGACGGCATCGTCCGCCGGTTGGAGGCATGCCAGTCCCCGGTCTGGGACACCGCTCTCGCGCTCACCGCCCTGCTCGACGCCGGCGTGGCGCCAGACGACCCCGACGTGGTGCGTGCGGCCGACTGGCTGCTGGACGAGCAGATCGAGGTCGGCGGTGACTGGCAGGTGCGGCGGCCGGGTGTGCCGCCGGGCGGCTGGGCCTTCGAGTTCGCCAACGACGGCTACCCCGACACCGACGACACGGCGGAGATCGTTCTGGCCCTCCAGCGCGTCGAGCACCCTGACCCGGCCCGGTTGCAGACCGCCCTGCACCGCGGCGTCACGTGGACCGCAGGCATGCAGTCTCGGGACGGCGGCTGGGGCGCCTTCGACGCCGACAACACGCGCACGCTGACGACCCGCCTGCCGTTCTGCGACTTCGGCGCCGTCATCGACCCGCCGTCCGCCGACGTGACCGCCCACGTCGTCGAGATGCTGTGCGCGGTCGGCCGCCGAGACGACGAGCGGTGCAGACGAGGTGTTCAGTGGCTGCTCGAGCACCAGGAGACGGACGGGTCGTGGTTCGGACGGTGGGGAGCGAACTACGTCTACGGGACCGGCGCGGTCGTGCCCGCCCTCGTCGACGCCGGTGTGTCGACGGGCTCGCAGGCGGTGCGACGGGCCGTCTGGTGGCTCGAGGACCACCAGAACGCGGACGGCGGCTGGGGGGAGGACCTCCGCTCCTACCGCGACCTGGAGTGGGCGGGCCGCGGCGAGTCGACCGCCTCGCAGACCGCGTGGGCGCTGCTCGCGCTGCTCGCGGCAGGGCAGGCGGGTCCGGCCGGGGAGTCCGACGCGGTGCGTCGCGGCATCGGCTGGCTGGTGCAGGCGCAGCTCGACACCGGCACCTGGTCGGAGGACCTGTTCACCGGGACGGGCTTCCCCGGTGACTTCTACATCAACTACCACCTCTACCGGCTCGTGTTCCCGACGTGGGCGTTGGGGCGCTACCTGACGGCTCGGAGTCCGCGGGCGGTGCGAGATGGCTGAACCGCTGGGGCTGATCTGCACGCCGCTGCTCGCCGAGGGCCTGGCGCTGCGGGGGAGGCTGCGCGCCGCGCACGTGCGGACGGGCCCGGGCCCGACCGGACACGTGCCACCGCACCTGGCTTTCTCCCGACCGGCGATCACCACGTCCCCGGGCGGCAACCTCGACGACGACGAGCACCCGGTCGTCCACCGCCCGCTGCTCGTCGCCGGGGTGGCCGGCGCGCTGAGCGACGACCTCCGACCCGGCGACCTCGTGGTCTCCGACGAGGTGCGGACGCGCGGTGCCCGCTACCCCTCCTACGCCGCACCCCTCGTCGCCGGGGCGCTGCGGCGCCTGGGACTGTCCGTGCACGTCGGGCCGGTCTACTCCAGCGACCACGTGGTCCGTGCTCACCACGAACGACGTGAGCTGCGCGAACGCCTCGCAGAGCAAGCCCTTGCGGTCGACACCGAGTCGGCGTTCCTGACTGCGCGCGCCCCCTCCGGCCAGACCGTCGCCGTCCGCGCCGTCGTCGACACCCCGAGCCTGCCGCTGCTGCGGCCGGGCACCGCCTGGCGCGGCGTCGGCGCCCTGCGCTCCCTCCGCTCCGCCGCACCGGCGCTCGAGGCGTGGGCGGCCGCGACCGGCGAGCGCGAGGTCCTTCTCGCCGCGCCGCGGTCGTTCTGCGCAGGAGTCGAGCGGGCCATCGAGATCGTCGAGCGCGCCCTCGAGCGGCACGGTGCACCGGTGTACGTGCGCCGCCAGATCGTCCACAACCGCCACGTGGTCTCAGAGCTGGAGCGCAGAGGAGCCGTCTTCGTCACCGAGCTCGACGAGGTGCCCTACGGCAGCGTCGCCGTGCTGGCCGCGCACGGCGTCGCGCCGTCGGTACGGCAGCAGGCCGTGGAACGCCGCCTCCAGGTCGTCGACGCCACCTGCCCTCTCGTCGCCAAGGTGCACCACGAGGTACGGCGGTTCGCGTCGCGGGACAGCACCGTCTTCCTCATCGGCCACGAGGAGCACGAGGAGGTCGTGGGTACCCGAGGTGAGGCACCGAGCAACGTGGTCGTGGTCGCGGATCCCGACGCCGCCAGCCGGGTCGACGTCCGTGACCCCGAGCACGTGTCCTACGTGATGCAGACAACCCTGGCGGTGGACGAGGCAGAGCAGACGGCAGCCGTTCTGCGGCAACGGTTTCCCGCGCTGTCGGCTCCACGCAAGGACGACATCTGCTACGCGACCACGAATCGGCAGCTGGCCGTTCGCGCAATCGCGCGCGAGAGCGACCTGGTCCTGGTCCTGGGGTCGCAGAACTCCTCCAACTCGCACCGGCTCGCCGAGGTCGCCGAGGCCGAGGGCGCCCCGTCCTACCTCGTCGACGACGCCTCGGATGTCGACCTGCGCTGGCTCGCCGGTGCACGCCGCGTCGGCATCACCGCCGGTGCCTCCGCACCCTCACGTCTCGTCGACGACCTCGTGCGCTGCCTGTCCGGTCTCGGGCCGGTGCGGGTGCGCGAGACCCAGGTCGTCGACGAGGACGTGCGATTCACGCTGCCCCGGGAGGTGAGCTGACAGTGTCCATGCCGCTGCACCAGTCCGTGCGTCTCGGCACCTACCTGCTCAAGCAGAAGGTGCTGCGTCGCGAGAAGTTCCCCCTGCTGGTCGAGCTGGAGCCGCTGTTCGCGTGCAACCTCCACTGCGCCGGCTGCGGCAAGATCCAGCACCCCGCCGACGTGCTGCGGCAACGCATGTCGGTCGAGCAGGCCGTCGGCGCGATCGAGGAGTGCGGCGCTCCGATGGTGTCCATCGCCGGCGGCGAGCCCTTGATGCACAAGCAGGTCGACGAGATCGTGCGCCAGCTGCTGAAGCGACACAAGATCGTCTTTCTCTGCACCAACGCACTGCTGCTCCCGAGGCACCTCCATCGGTTCGCACCGCACCGCAACTTCGCGTGGATGGTGCACATCGACGGGCTGCGCGAGCGGCACGACGCCTCGGTCTGCAAGGACGGCGTCTTCGACCAGGCGGTCGCTGCGATCCGTCAAGCGAGAGCGGCGGGGTTCCGGGTCATGACGAACACGACGTTCTTCGACACCGACACGCCCCAGGACGTCATCGACGTCCTGGACTTCCTCAACGACGAGCTCGAGGTCGACAACATGCAGATCTCGCCGGCCTATGCCTACGAGCACGCGCCGGACCAGGAGCACTGGCTGGGTGTCGACCAGACGCGCGAGCTCTTCCGGAAGGCCTTCGGCGACGGACGCCGGAAGAAGTGGCGCCTCAACCACTCGCCCCTCTTCCTCGACTTCCTCGAGGGCAAGGTCGACTTCAGCTGCACGGCGTGGGCCATCCCGTCGTACTCGCTCAAGGGGTGGCAGCGCCCGTGCTACCTCATGGCGGACGGGTACGTGAAGACCTATGCGGAGCTCATCGACGACACCGACTGGGACGCGTACGGGCGCGGCAAGGACGACCGCTGCGCCAACTGCATGGCGCACTGCGGCTACGAGCCGACCGCCGTCCTCGCGACCATGAGCTCGCTGCGCGAGACGATCCGCGCCGCCGTCGGCTCGTAGCCGTCAACCCTCTGAGGGCTTTGCCTGCGACCGCAGCGAGCTGCCGACGGCGCCCGTGAACGCCCTCAGTAGGCGATCCCGATGTGCTCCCGGTGGTGAGCGGGTGCCTCGATCTCGTCGACGACCGCGATGGCGAAGTCGGCCCCGGACAGGGCAGAGGAACCCTCGGCGTCGAAGAGGGCGATCTCGCCGCCCACGCGGTACGTGCCCGTGCGCTCACCGGGCGCGAACGACCCGTACGCCCCTGCCGGGCTGAGGAACAGCCAGTCCAGGCCCTCGGGTGCCGTGTCGGCGAGCATGGCGCGGGTCGCCTCGCCCTCACGGGCCTCCTCGCGGAACTCCTCCGGCACGTCGCCCTCGACGAAACGCGGCGCGCCAGGGGCCGGGCGCAGGGAGCTGAACCCGCCGACCTGCAGGTAACGGGCACCGTTGTCCGCGGCGAGCCGAGCGAGCTTCGAGTACGTGTCGACGAGTCGTCCCGCCATCGGCCCCCGCGGCGACAACGCCGCCACCACGACGTCGGCGTCCGCGACGGCCGTGGCGGCCACCCGCTCGACGTCGCCAAGCTCGTACCGCACGCCGGGGACCGCCTGCTTCGGCGCCGTCCGGCTGACCGACACGACGTCGTGCCCACGCGCGGCGGCCTCAGCGACGATGTTCCCACCGGTGTAACCGGTGCCCCCGATGACGACGATCCTGGCCATGCTCGCTCCTCACTGGTGTCGTGGTCGTTCAACGGTGCGGGAGCCGCAGGGCATTCCGCTCCGGGCGCTCAGCGCGGCGCTGCCCGAGGATCACCCGGGCGGGCGCAGCGCGACGATCGGGATGTCGAGCGAGCGCGCCAGCGCCTCCCAGTGGGCGCTCGGCTCGCTCGCGAACCGCGCGGTCAGCTCTTCGCGCGTGCTCCCCACGGCGCCGGCCAGTCGCTGCGCGAAGTGCGGCTCGAGCGCGGCGACCGCTACGTGGCCGTCGGCGGTGGCGTAGATGCCGTAGCCAGGTAGCGCTCCGCCGAGCGCCCCGCCCGGACCCGTGAGCCCGTGACGCAGCGCCGCGGAGGCGCCGGTGGCGGCGTCGTCCAGGACGACGCGCACGTGCGGGGCCGACTCGCCGGCGTCACGTCGGCGCAGCCCGACCAGCACCGCGGTCACCGCGCGCTCCGCGCCCAGCAGGTCGACGACCGGCACCAGCGGCATCACCGGAGGCACGATCGTGCCCTGAGCCGCCTGGTACGTGAGGTCGTGCCCGGCCTCCTCGGCGCGGTCGCCGTCGTAGCCGACGATCTCGACCAGCACGAGGCCGTGGTGGGCGACGCTCTCACCGAGGCCGAGCCTGCTCGCCGCGGACGGACGCATGGCGGTCAGCAGCACGTCCGCCGTCTCCAGCCGCGTCTCGAGCGTGGCGCGGCCCGCTGCGTCCTTCAGGTCGAGGGTGAGCACCTCTTGGCCGGCGACGAGCTCGCGGTACCAGTCCGGCACCGCCAGCCCGAGCGGGTCGCCGGTGGGCGGCTCGACCTTGACGACCGACGCCCCGAGCGCCACGAGCCGTGCGGCCGCGACGGGTCCGGGAAGGTTCGTCGCCAAGCAGACGACCTGAACCCCCCGGAGGGCGGCGCCCCGCTGCGTCGACATGCGACCTCCTCGCGTCGTGCTCCCGGGCCGTGCGCTCATCGGGCGACGAGCACGGCACCGCTGCCGGTGTAGGTGCGCGTGCCCTCGAACGGGGCGAGGCGTTCCGCCGCCTGGGGCGCGAAGGTCGACAGGTAGGCCTGCGCCGTCGCGTGGTCGGCGACCGCCCTGCCCGAGGTCGGCGTCGTCGTGACCTCGTCGAAGTGGCGGGACAGGTGGTCCGCGCCGTCCTCCGCCATGAACGAGGTGACGGCCGGCCCGAGCCCGGCCTCGGCTCGAAGGTCCGCGGTGTGCCGCCGGCCGTTCGTGACAGCAACCAGCACGCCCCCGGGCCTGAGGACACGACGCACCTCCGCGAGCGTCCGGTCGAGATCCGGCACGTGGTAGAGCATCCACATCGCCACCACGGCGTCGAAGCTGTCGGCCGGGTAGGGCAGGTGGTCCGCGTCGGCGACCTCTGCACTGACGCCGCGCCCCGCCGTCGCCTGGACCATCGCGACGGACCGGTCGGTGGCCAGCACCCGCACGCCGAGCTCCGTCTGCAGGCGCTGCGCGAACAGACCGCGACCGCAGCCGATCTCGAGCACCTCGCGCGCTCCACTCGTTCTCAGCGCTTCGAGCGCGATGTCCTGCGGCGACTCTCCGGGAGGGCTCGGCGCCCAGAAGCCGGCGCGCGTCCGGAGCCTGGTCTGGGTCCCGTACTGCCGCTCGAGCTCGGCACGGTCGTTCCCGATGGTCCAGTCGCTCATGGACGGACTCTAGGCCGACGCCGTTGCCGGACGGGGGTTAGCCTCGAGGCCGTGGGTCACCCGGATCGGCTCGTCTCCGGACAGCTCGCTGCGCAGCTCGCTCGCGGCGCGGCCGACTGGCTCATGAACCGCGAGACCGAGTCCGCCGAGGACAGCTCGCTCTACCACGGGCTCGCCGGCGTGGTCCTCGCGCTGCGGGAGGCTCACGAGCACTTCGCCGACGACCGCTGTCGCGATGCCGTCGAACGCGGCGCGGACCAGCTCGTTGCCCGGGTCGAGGACACTGAGAGCTGCTCGCTCTACTTCGGCCTCGCCGGCACGGCCTTCACCTTGCACGCGCTGGGCCGAGCCGGCGCGGCGGCCCGCGCACTCGACCACGTGCGGCACCGCTTCGACGGCCAGCGATGGAACCCCATGTTCGAGCTGTTCATGGGCAACGCCGGCATCGCCCTCGGCGCGATGCACGCCGGGGACCTCGACCTGGCCGTCATGGCGGTCACGCCGTACCTCACCACCGCTGACGCGACCGCAGCCGGCGTCAACTGGTCGGTCCGGCCTTCGCCGGCCCGCTCGCACCACCTGGCGCACGGGACGCTGGGCATCGTCTACGCCCTGGCAGCCGTGGGCCACGCGGCGGGCCGAGGAGACCTGCTCGAGCTGGCACTGGCCGGTGCCGCCGACGTGGTGAGCCGCAACGAGGCCGGGCCCGAGGGCTTCCTGGTCCCGCACTCGGACCCCCCGCACCGACCGGACCTGATCGACCGGTACAGCTACGGCTGGTGCAACGGACCAGCCGGTGACGCTCAGGCCTTCCGGCTGCTCGCTCGGGTCACCGGGGACGACACCTGGACGACGCTGGGAGACCGCTGCTGGACGACGGTCCGCGACTCCGGGCTACCACGGCGGCTTCGACCAGGGTTCTGGGACAACAACGGGCGCTGCTGCGGCACGGCCGGCGTCCTCGCTCTCGCCTGCGACCGCATCGTCGAGCGCGGTGACGACGTCGAGTTCGCGGACGTGCTCGTTCAAGACCTCGCGGCCCACGCCACCATCGACGGCGCCGGCGTGCGCTGGTCGAACTACGAGCACCGTGCGACGCCGAGCAGCCTCGAACCCCGCGCGGGATGGGCCATGGGCAACGCCGGCATCCTCCGCGAGCTGCTCCGGTACGCCCGAGTCTGCGAGGGCCACGACGACGCCTACGCCGTCCCCTGGCCCGACCACCCGACTACTGCGCTTGAGTGACCGCCGACCAGCGCCTCATCCGGGGCTAGCCGTAGCGGTGTCCCAGACGAGGAGCACCTCAGTCGTTCGCGATCAGGTCGTGGGCGTCACCTCGACCTGACTCGAGCCGCTCCATCGCATCGAGCAGGCGCCGCGCGTTGGCCGGCGAACGCATCAGGTACGCGGTCTCGCGAAGAGACTCGTCGTCGTCGACAGACACCATGACGACCGACTCGTGTCCGGCCCTGGTGATGATGACTTCCTCGCGGTCGTTGACGACGCCGTCCAGCACCTCGACATAGCGAGCGCGGGACTCCGTGTAGCTCATCGCCTTCATGGCACCTCCCGTACCGGAAGCTGTACGCAAGGAGGCGGGTGAGCGCAAGACGATGCCCTGTGCGACGTGGCACCGTTCACGAGGCCGCGACGACCACGACGCCGGTGAGGGCCAGCTGGGCCAGCGTGAGCGGAACCAGCACCTTCCACGCCAGCGCCTGCAGCTGGTCCTCGCGCACGCGTGGCCAGGCCACGCGAACCCAGATGACGACGAGCGAGACGAGCCCGACCTTGCCGAGCGTCCAGACCACCCCGAGCCACTCCGGTCCCGGCCCCTGCCAGCCGCCGAGGAACAGCACCGTCGTCAGCGCGGCCAGGACGACGATGCCCGCGTACTCGCTCAGCAGGAAGAAGGCGAAGCGCAGACCGCTGTACTCGGTGTAGGGCCCGAAGACGATCTCGGAGTCGGCCACCGGCATGTCGAACGGCGTGCGGGCCAGCTCGGCCACGCCCGCCACGAAGAACGCGATGGCCGCCGGTGCCTGCCACGCGAGCCACCACGGCTGCCAGGCGTCGGCGATGCCGCTCAGCGACAAGGTGCCAGCCGCCATGGCGACGCTGCTCGCCGCCAGCACGATCGGCAGCTCGTACGACAGCAGCTGAGCGGCCGTGCGCAGCGCTCCCAGCAGCGAGTACTTGTTGGCGCTCGCCCAGCCGGCCATCAACGTGCCGAGGACGCCGACCGCGCTCGCCGCGAGCACGAACAGCAGACCCGCGTCGAGGTCGGCACCGACCACCCCGGGAGCCAACGGGATCGCCACCATCACGACGAGGTAGGGCACCAGCGCGACCGCGGGGGCCAGCCTGAAGACGCGTCGGTCAGCGGCCGCGGGGGTGATGTCCTCCTTCTGGACGAACTTCACGCCGTCCGCCACCAGCTGCGCCCACCCGTGGAACCCCCCGGCGTACATCGGCCCCAGCCGACCCTGCATGTGCGCCATGACCTTGTGCTCGGTCTGGCCGACGAGCAACGGGAGCACCAGGAAGGCTCCGAGCACGGCGAGCGCCCGCAGCACGGCGTCCAGCAGGTCAGGCACCGCAGCTCCGCCCCGTTGAGTGGCCCCAGCCGTACGCGACACGCCCCACGCGCGGACGAGTCGGGGTCACTGGACGGCGGGGGTCACGGCTCACGTGGGCCCCAGGTCTGGTCGGGCACACCCGGCGGCAGCAGCTTGCGGCGAGACGGGGAGGACCTGGCGTCGCTCTCCCCCGGCTCCTTCGCGCCCGGCCAGGGCTTGCTGGCCCGGGCGGCGAGCACGAAGGACTTGCGCAGCGGCGTGCCCTCGAACCCGTCGGGCAGCAGCAGCGGACGCAGCCCCATGCCCGTGCCGTCCTCGAACCCGGTGAACTCGACGCCGAACATCTCGTGCGTCTCGCGCTCGTGCCACGCCGCGCCCGGCCACACGTCCGTCGCCGACGCCACCCTCAGGTCGTCGGCCGGAACCCTCGTGCGCAGGAGGAGCCGCACCAGCCCTCCGCCTGCGGCGCGAGGCCCGCCCGAGCTCGAGTCGACGGCGTGCAGCACGACGTCGACGCTGGGGGGGTCGGCCTCCGGCTCGTCGACGGCCGAGAGCCAGTCCAGCATGTCGAGACCCAGGGAGTCCCGAGCCGCGAGAAGCGCCTGCGTCCACAGCTGGCGGGGGACGTCGACGCAGACGGTCCCGTGCGCGTCTTCCGAGCCCAGCGGCTCCTCCGCTCCCATGACGGACGCGAGACGCGCCGCCACGTCGTCCGGCGTGCCGATGGCGCTCACGTCACGACGCCGGCTCTGCGGCTGTGATCGGACCGCCGTCCGCCGCCGTCACGAGGGGACGCGTCACCTGTCCGGCGGTGGCCGGACGCCGGCGGCGCGCGATGGCCTCGCCGCTCACGGACTCGTTCGCGATGCGCTCCTGCAGGCGGAGGATGCCGTGCAGCAGCGCCTCCGGACGCGGCGGGCAGCCTGGCACGTAGACGTCGACGGGGATGACCTGGTCGACGCCCTTGGTGACGCAGTACGAGTCCCAGTACGGCCCGCCCGAGTTGCTGCACGCGCCGAACGAGATCACGTACTTCGGCTCAGGCATCTGGTCGTAGAGGCGGCGCACGGCGGGAGCCATCTTGTCCGTGACCGTGCCCGAGACGACCATGAGGTCAGCCTGCCGAGGGCCTGGCGCGAACGGGATGACGCCGAGCCGGATGAAGTCGTGCCGCGCCATGCTGGCCGCGATGAACTCGATCGCGCAGCAAGCCAGGCCGAAGTTGAAGACCCACAAGCTGTAGCGCCGACCCCAGTTGAGCACGAGCCGCAGCGGGCGCGGAGCCACCTCGGCGAGGGGCCCGACGCGCGGCGCAGGCAGGTCGACCGGCACGTTCGCCACCCTAGCGCCGGTGGGTACCCGGGACCGACCGGCAGGATCAACGGTCGCAGAGGCCGACTGACGAGCACACGAGGGCGATCGCTCCTGCCGGCCGAGCTCGGGGTACAGGATGTCCTCATGCCGAGCCACGTCGCGCTGCTGCGGGGGATCAACGTCGGCACGCGTAACCGCATCGCCATGCCCGCGCTGCGTGACGCCGTGAGCGCACTCGGCCACACCGACGTGAGCACGTACATCCAGAGCGGCAACCTGCTGTTCACGCCGGCGAGAGCCGTGACCGTCACGCTCGCCACCCAGCTGGAGGACGCCGTCGAGGAGGCGTTCGGCATCCGGCCGCGGGTTGCCGTGCTGACGCGTGACGAGCTGGCCCGGGCCATCGACCGCAGCCCCTACCCCGACGAGAGCAACCCGAAGTACGTGCACGCGGTGTTCTTCGGCGACAAGCCCGGCGCGCAGCTGAGCGCCTTCGTCGAGATGGCGGTGCACACCGCCCGCGACAAGGGCAGCCCCGACGACGCCACCCTCGTCGGCGACGTGCTCTACCTGCACACGCCCGCAGGCCTCGGCCGCAGCGAGCTCGCCGTGCAGCTCGGCAAGGCGCACGGCCCCTTGAGCACCAAGGGCTCGGGCACCGCGCGCAACTGGTCCACGGTCACGAAGCTGCTGGCGCTCTGCGACGGCTGAGCCCGCGGGACCGCACTCCCGGTGCGAATGGGCACCTCACACCCGCGCTTCAGGGGTGCCAAAGCCATCAGAAGTCGCTGGGGTGAAGCGCACCGCGTCGCCGGGGCGCAGCTGGCCCAGCGCGTCGACGTCCTCGTCCACGGCGCAGGCGATCACCGGGTAGCCGCCGGTGGTCGGGTGGTCGGCGAGGAACACCAGCGGCAGGCCGGACGGCGGCACCTGCACCGCTCCCCGCACGAGACCTTCACTCGGCAGCTCGTCGCCCACCGCGCGAGCGAGCCCGGGACCGTCCAGCCGCAGGCCGACGCGGTTGCTGTCCTGCGTCACGCGGTACTCCGACTGCGTCAGCGTGCGCCAGGCCGCCTCGGTGAACCAGTCGAGTCGTGGCCCAGGCAGCAGCCGCACCGGCTGGGCCGTGCCAGGGGTCACGCCGACAGTCGACCGCGGTGCGACGTCCACGGACGGCAGCTCGCCGGCGGCCCCCGCGAGCGCCAGCAGATCGCCTGCCCGTAGCGGTGCCGGCCCGAGGCCAGAGAGCACGTCGACCGAGCGGGAGCCCATGACCTGCGGCACCTCGACGCCGCCGCGCACGGCCACGTAGGTGCGCAGGCCACGCGACGGCGTGCCGAGCGTCAGCTCGTCGCCGGCCCTCAACCACACGGACCCGTCGTGCGGCGCACCGGCGCACGGTGCGCCCGTCACTGCGACGAGCACGTGCCGCACCGCCCGCAGCACGAGCCCACCGGCAGTGACCTCCAGCGCCGCGGCGCCCGACCTGTTGCCAACCAGCCGGTTCGCCAGCCGGTACGACGCGCGGTCGGCCGCACCCGACGGGCTCACCCCGATGCTCGCAGCGCCCGGCCGGCCGTCGTCCTGCGTCGTCGTCGAGGGGCCGGCGCGGACGACGGTGAGCACCGGCTCGACCACCGACGCGCGCACTCGCGACCCTCCGGGACGGTCCCCCGGCCCGCTGGAGCGCCCGGTCCACGGAGGCCACCACCCGTGTCCCCGGCTCAGCGAGCCAGCCTCGCGCGTGACGTCCCGAAAGCGCACACGCCGGCCCGGAACCAGAAGAGCTGCTGGTTCACGGTCGGCATCGAACAGGGCGAGCGCAGTGCGGCCGATCAGCTGCCAGCCGCCAGGCGAGGGGCTGGGGTAGATGCCCGTGAACCGGCCGGCCACGGCGACGGCACCGGCCGGGACACGAGTGCGCGGCACGTGGCGGCGCGGCAACGAGCCCCACTCCAGCCCGTGCGCCGTGCCCTCGGGGACGAGGTAGCCGTACCCGGGGGCGAAGCCGCAGAAGGCGACCGTCCACGCCTGGCCGGTGTGCCGGCGCACCAGCTCGGCCTCCTCGACACCCAGGAGGTCCGCCACCTCGGCCAGGTCCTCGCCGTCGTAGACCACGGGAACCTCGAGCGGCTCCTGCCCTGCGCCGGCAGGACGTCGGCCGCGCGCCGGCCGCATCGTGCGCAGGCGCTGCACCAGGTCGTCGAGCGTCGGCGACGGCGTCAGCCCGCCAGAGCCGAGGGGCGAGCGAGGCACCGGCGAGCTCGCGCCACCCTCGCCGGCGACGACGAGCACCGTGCGGGCGGCCGGCACGAGGTCGACGACACCCGGGAGCTCGGCGTCGAGGAGCGTCGCGTACCAGTCGCGCGCGTCCTCGAGGTCGTCCAGCTCGAGCAGCAGCGCCCGACTCCCGCAGGGCCGGATGCGCATGGTGACCTCCCTGGCAACGAGATGGCGCGAGTCCCCGCCCGACGGGGAGCCGGCGCGCCGCAGCTAGCTGTCGGCGTGGGCTCTCACGCGAACGGCTCGACGGTCACGCCGGCGTCCTCGAGCGTCTGGCGCACGCGCCGTGCGATGTCGACGGCGCCCGGGGTGTCACCGTGCACGCAGACCGAGGCCGTGGTGAGGCGCAGCGGTCGGCCGTCGACGTCCTCGATCGCCTCACCGGTCGCCAGCGCCACACACCGGCGCGCGATCAGATCCACGTCGTGCAGCACCGCGCCAGGACGGCCGCGCGGCACCAGGGTGCCGTCGGACGCGTACGCGCGGTCGGCGAACGACTCGTGCACGACGGTGAGTCCCGCTCGCTCGGCGAGGCGCAGCCAGACCGAACCGGGCAGGCCGAGCACGGGAAGCGTCCGGTCGTACTCCAGGACGGCCTCGACGACCGCGGTCGCCTGCTCGACGTGGTGACCGATCACGTTGTAGAGCGCGCCGTGCGGCTTCACATAGCGCACGCGGGAGCCGGCCACGCGCGCGAACCCGTCGAGCGCGGCGACCTGGTAGATGACCTCCTGCGTGAGCTGACGAGGATCGACGTCGATGAATCGCCGGCCGAAACCCACCAGGTCGTGGTACCCCACCTGCGCGCCGATGCTCACCTGCCGCGCCACTGCCTGGTCGCACACCTGCCGCATGGTCAACGGGTCCCCCGCGTGGAACCCGCACGCGACGTTGGCGCTCGTCACGACGCCGAGGAGTCCCTCGTCGTCCCCGAGGGCCCAGCGGCCGTAGCCTTCGCCGAGATCAGAGTTGAGGTCGAGCGTCACCATGTGGCCTCCTGCGGACCAGCATGCCGTACCCGGGCAAGCACCGAGGCCGGGTGACCGTGACGCGACGTGTCGCCCGCTCGGGCACGGTCAGCGGAGCTCAGCCGCCGTCGACGAGCCGGACGGCGGCGCGCTCCACCTCGTCCTCCTGCACGAGAACGAGGTTCGCGGCGGCGCCGAGCGGCACGAACGAGTCGGCCGCAGCCACGCGTCGGACGCCACCGCGGAAGCCGCCTTCGACCAGCGCGGTGACGACGCCCTCACCCACCCCACCCGCGTGCCGGGTCTCGTCGACGACGAGCACCCGCCCGGCGGCGGACGCCTCGCGCAGCAGGTCGTCCACGGGCAGCGGTGCCAGCCAGCGCAGGTCGAGGACGCGCACACCGATGCCCTTGCGTCGCAAGCGTTCCGCCACGCGTAGCGCCAGCCGAACCCCGTTGCCGAAGGTGACGACCGTGAGGTCGGCGCCGTCACCGTAGGTGCGTCCAGAACCGATCGGCACGTCTCCGTCCGAGCGGGGGAAGGGTGCCAGCCACCCGTCGTCGCCCTCGGCCAGCAGGTCGCGCTCGTGGTAGAGCGCGATTGGTTCGACGAACGCGCAGACCGAGCCGTCGACGGACGCCGAAGCCACGCAGGTGCGCAGCATCGCGGCAGCGTCGTCCGGGCGGGACGGCGACGCGACGACGAGCCCGGGCACGTCACGAAGTACGGCGATCCCGTTGTCGTTGTGGAAGTGCCCGCCGAAGCCGCGCTGGTACGCGTACCCCGCGATGCGCACCACCATCGGGTTGCGGAACTGCCCGCGGGAGAAGAACTGCAGGCTCGCGGCCTCGCCGCGCAGCTGGTCCTCCGCGTTGTGCAGGTATGCCAGGTACTGGATCTCCGGGACCGGGAGCAGGCCGGAGACGCCCGCGCCCAGAGCCAGCCCCAGGATCGCCTGCTCGTCCAGCAGCGTGTCGAACACCCGCGCGGCACCGAACCGCTTCTGCAGCCCGCGGGTCACTCCGTACACGCCGCCCTTGCGTGCGACGTCCTCGCCGAAGACGAGCAGCTCGGGGTGCTGCTCCAGCAGCTCGCCGAGGGCCCGGTTCACCGACTGCGCCAGAGTGAGCCGCTCGACCACAGGCTCTGGTGAGGGAACTTGGTTGCCTTTGTGTACGCCAATGGGGCCGTTTGCCGTACACAAAGGCAACCAAGTTCCGGAAGGGGACGCCGCTGCTTCGGCGGCAGGACGTAGCCCGCGCGGGGCCAGGGGCGCGACGACCTCAGCGCGCGTCTCGAGCGCACGGGACGACAGCGCCTGCGCGGCGACGTCCCTGACGCGCCGCTCGACCGCCCGCCAGCGCTCGACGAGCTCGGTGACCGTCAGCGCGCCGCAGCCCACGAGCAGCCGAGCGGTGCCCAGCACGGGATCGCGCTCGACGTCCGCCGCGATCTGGGCGCTCGTGCGGTAGGCGGTCTCGACGTCCGACCCGGCGTGTCCGCCGAACCGTACGGTCGACAGGTGCAGCAGCGCGGGCGTCCGCCGTCGACGCACGTGATCGGCCGCCTCGAACGCCGTGTCGTAGACGGACGCCGGGTCCGCACCGTCCGCGGCGAGGTACCGGAAGCCCGGCCGGCCGACGTTCTGCGCCGCCACCCAGCCGGTCGGGGTGGGCACGCTGATCCCCAGCCCGTTGTCCTCGCACACGACGAGCAGCGGCATCGGCAGGCCCTGGTAGACGCACCAGGCCGCGGTGTTCAGCGCACCGACCGCCGTGGAGTGGTTCATCGAGGCGTCACCGAGCGACGCGACCACGAGCGCGTCACGTGGCCACGCGCACGGGACGCCGAGCTTGCGCGACCGGGCGATCGCGAAGGCCACGCCGACGGCACGCGGCAGGTGGGACGCGATCGTCGAGGTCTGCGGGATCACCGCGAGGTCGGCGCTACCGAAGACCTTGTGCCTGCCGCCGGAGATCGGCTCGTCCGCCGCCGTCACCAGGCCGAGCAGGACGTCGCGCAG
>DASSTJ010000189.1:0-5309 GCA_035707965.1 Actinomycetales bacterium | reverse complement strand
TCCGCGTAGGACGGAGCTGGCAGATCCTGTGCTCCACCGGGAGATGAGTGAGATGACCGCGACCCTGCCGACCAGCCTGCCGGCGCGCTACCCGGTCCGGGTCGACGCGCAGGACTACCCCAACCCCTCCCGCCTGCTGTGGCTCGTGAAGTGGGCGGCCGCGATCCCGCACTACATCGTGCTGGCGTTCTTGTGGGTCGCGTTCGTCGTCCTCAGCATGGTCGCGTTCGTCGCCATCGTCGTCACCGGCCGGTACCCCAAGGCGATCTTCGACTTCAACGTCGGGGTGCTGCGCTGGTCGTGGCGCGTCACGTACTACGCGTACGGGGCGCTCGGCACCGATCAGTACCCGCCGTTCAGCCTCTCCGAGGACCCCGACTACCCCGCCCACCTGGACGTCGACTACCCGGAGCACCTCTCGCGCGGGCTGGTGCTCGTGAAGTGGTGGCTGCTCGCGCTGCCTCACTACATCGTGGTCGGCATCCTCATCGGCGGCGGTGCGTGGGCGGCTGACCGGTACGACAGCTGGTCGTGGGCCTGGCGTGGCGGCCTCATCGGACTGCTCGCCCTCATCGCGGCCGTGATCCTGATGTTCACGGGCCGCTACCCGCAAGGCCTCTACGACCTGGTGCTCGGTCTGAACCGCTGGGTGCTGCGGGTAGCCGCGTACGCGTCCTTGATGACGGACACCTACCCACCGTTCCGCCTCGACTCGGGCCCGCACGAGCCAGACCAAGGGGTTCGGCTGATGTCCGGTCCGCCGGCCCCTGCCGCGCCCGGCGCAGTGAGCGGAGCGGCACCCGTCGGGGCGTCTGGTGCCGGTGATGCGCCGGGCACGTCCGGCTCAGTCGGTGCACCGGGCACTCCTGGCACTCCTCCGGCTGAACCGCCTGCGGCGCCACCGCCGGCTCCGCCCTACGGCGGCCCGGGTGGCCCGAAGCCTCCGGCGAAGGGCGGGTGGAGCGGCGGGCGCGTCGTCTCCGTCGTGCTGGGAGCCGTGCTCGTGCTGACCTCTCTCGGACTGCTCACCGGCGGCGTCGCCACGCTGTTCGTCAACGGCACGATGCGTGACGGCGGGTACGTCACCAGCCTCAACCGCGACGTCAGCAGCTCCGGCTACGCCGTCGTCGTCGACGACGTCGTGCTGGAGGCGCCGGGACCGAACAGCGGCCTGCCGGCCCGGCTGATCGGGGACGTGCGGGTGCGAGTGCACGGCGCAGGCTCAGTGCCGGTGTTCGTCGGCATCGCGCGCAGCACCGACGTCAACGCCTACCTCGGCACCGTGCAACGGGACCTGCTCCAGCACATGAACGGCCAGGTGGACCATGACGACATGATGGGCGGCACGTGGGGCCCGGGGTGGTCGCACCGGAACGGCTGGGGTCCGATGTTCACCCAGCAAGGCACCGAACCGAGCGGACCGCCGACGGCGCAGCAGTTCTGGTCCGAGCAGGCAAGTGGAGCGGGTGACCAGAGCGTGGTCTGGACGCCGCGCGAAGGCAGCTGGGCGCTCGTCGTCATGAACGCCGACGGCTCGCAGCGCGTCAACGCCTCCGTCGACGTCGGAGCCACCGTGCCGTGGCTGCCCTGGCTCGGCGGCGGGCTGCTGATCCTGGGTGCGGTCGTGGCCGTCGCTGGCGCGCTGCTCATCCTGGTCCCGGTGCAGCGGGTCTCGCGCGAGCGCCGCTGAGCGGCCGCCGACCCCGCCGGGGAGCCCTGCAACCGCATCCGTTGCAGGGCTCCCCGATCGACGTGTCGGAGGCAGACTCCTTCCCGGCGGCGACAGCGTGAGACCGGCGCGCTACGAGCGGGCCTCGGGGATCGTCGGCTGGAACAGCTCGACGGGGTTGCCGGACGGGTCGTCCACCAGGACCTGGCGACCGCCGACGCCTTCAACGATCTCGTTGCGGAAGGGCACACCGGCTGCTCGTAGCTCCTCCACCACCGCGCCCAGGTCGTCCACCTCGATCGAGAAGCGGTTCCAGCCGCCTGGCGAGGGCATGGTGCCGTCCGGCATCGCCGCCCCGCCGCCCGGACCCCCGCCGGGCCGACTCAGAGCCAGCCGCAGGTCGCCGCGGGCCACCATGGCGAAGGCCGGTGCCGGATGCATGACCTGGGAGAAGCCGAGCCGCTCGCAGTAGAACTCCAGAGCGGCGTCCACGTCGTCCACGATGTAACGCACGGTCGCCATGGGCCACCTCCGCGAGCCACCGTAGACCAGCGCTCGCCGGGTGGCAGGCCTGTAGCACCTCAGTGCTACACTCGTCGCATGGCGATGATCAGCCAGCGCGAGCTGCGCAACGACAGCGGTGACGTGCTGCGCCGCGTCCAGGCTGGCGAGGCGATCACGGTGACCCGTCGAGGAGTACCGGTCGTGGATCTCGTCCCTCACCGAGTGAGAGCCCGTCCCCATCGCTTCGCGCCCGCAGCACTCGTGACTGCCGCCCTGAACGACCTGCCGGACTGGGGCGCGGACGACTTCGAGCGCGAGCAGAGCGAGCTCGACAGCCACGTCGACGACAGTCCTCGCGACCCGTGGCGCGACTGAGCGGTCCGGTCGAGCGAGCACTGCTCGACACCTCGGTCGTCATCGACCCGCCGGCCAACCTAGGCTCCCTCACTCGCCATGCAGCCATCAGCACGGTGACGCTGGCCGAGCTGGCCTACGGTCTGCACACCGTCGACCCCGTGCGATCGGCCGCGCGCCAGGTGCGGTACGACCGCATCCTCAGCGTGTTCGACCCCATCCCGTACTCCGCCAGTGCCGCACGCATGTACGGCGGACTCTGTGCCGTCGTCAGGTCCGACGGCAGGAGCCCGCGACCTCGACGGTTCGACCTGCTGCTGGCGTCCGTAGCCGCTGACGAACGGCTGCCCCTCCTGACGCGCAACCCGAAGGACTTCGCGGGGCTTCACCCGATGATCCAGGTGCTAGCGGTCGTCGGCTGAGCGACGCACAGCGCAAGCCTCCCCTGAGCCGTTGCCTGACTCCACGTGGGTGAGCGGAAAGGCCATCATGTCGCGAGCGCATCCCAGCGGTTCGGCATGATCGGACGCATGCAGCCCACCTCGTTCGAGACGCTGGTCGACCGCGCTCGCGCGCTGTCGTCGTCCGGACGGCGGCTGCTGGGCATCACGGGACCTCCTGGCGCTGGCAAGTCGCTGCTGGCGAGCCGGCTGGTCGAGGCACTGCGTCCGCATGCGGCGCTCGTGGCGATGGACGGCTTCCACCTCGACGACGTGGTGCTGGCCGGGCTCGGCCGCGGGGACCGCAAGGGCGCGCCGGACACGTTCGACGTCGACGGCTACGTCGCCCTGCTGCGACGGGTGCGGTCCGCCGAGGACGACGTCGTCTACGCGCCCGAGTTCGACCGCTCGCTGGAGGCGTCCCGCGCGGCCGCGATCCCCGTCGCGCGCGAGGTGCCGCTGGTCATCACCGAGGGCAACTACCTGCTGCTCGACCAACCGGGCTGGCGCGACGTGCGACCGCTGCTCGACGAGGTCTGGTACGTCTGCGCAGACGAGGACGTGCGGCTGCAGCGGCTCGTCGAGCGGCACGCCACCTACGGCAAGTCGCACGAGGACGCCATCGCCTGGGCGCACGGCAGCGACCAGCGCAACGCCGAGCTCGTCTCGCGCACCCGCCACCTCGCCGACATCGAGGTAAGGCTGCCGCCCCGCACCTAGGCGGAGGGCTGGCACGACGCAGACGGGAAGCCGTGACGCGACCTGGTCATCGCCTCACGCGGCGGCACGCTCAGCCGTGAGTCGGCACCCAGAAGCGCAGCTTGCCGGCACGCACGTCTTCGAGCACGCCACCGTTGTTCTCGATGACGCGGCGCGACGCGACGTTCGTGTCGTCGCACGTGACCAGCGCGGGGTCGATGCCGAGCTCGGCCGCCAGGTCGAGCGACTGCGCCAGCGCCGCTGTGGCGTGCCCCCGCCGCCTGGCACTCGGGATCACCGCATAGCCGATGTGCCCGCCGACGTTCAGCAGGTTGTCGTTGAGCCGGTGGCGGATCGAGACGCGGCCGACCACCTCGTCGCCGTCGTCGACGATCCAGAGCCACGTCGACGGCACCCGCCAGTGCGCGTCCTCGGGCCGCACCACGTCGGTGCTGCGGCACTCCTCGACGTAGCGCGTGAACTCGTCGGCGTCGCGCAGCCTCTCGACCGGCCACTGCTCGAGCATCAGGTACGACCCGTTTCCCTCAGCCTCGAGCTCCGCAGCCGCCCGCAGCAGCGACTCGTGGTACCGCACATCGGGCTCGACGAGAGTGGTCACCGCACAACGCTAGGCGCCTCGACCGCCCGCGCACCAACGGTTTTGGCCTCAGGCGGCGGCGAACACCGCGTCGTACACCTGGTCGAGAGTGATCGGGTCGAGGTGCTGCACGACGCGGACCGGGCCGTCTCCGGTCCGAGTGAGCCGGCCCGGCTGTGCAGCGCCCAGGCGGTAGGTCCCCGTGGTCGTCACCGCAGCAGCCGGCGCGACGACAGCGGCTGCGGTCGCGACGTCCCACCACGCCGGCAGGCCTGCCCGCGCGGTGATCGCACCGACCACCGGACCCGTCAGCGCCTGCGGTGTCCCGCCGGGCACGGCGTCCAGCGGAACGATCGTGACGCGCGGGCCCCCTGCGCGTGCCGCCGACAGCACGGTGCCGAACGCGTCTGGGTCGGCGGCCGCGTTCCACTCGCCGACGCCGTCGTCCCCGGGAGCCGCCACCACGCCACCCATGACGTGCACGGCCCGCACCTGCGCGTATGCCGTGCGGTCGGACGTCGCGAGGTCGGCGAGGTTGGTGAGCGGCCCGAGCGCCACGACGTTCAGGCCGTTGGACCGCCGAGCCGTCTGGGCGAGCAGCTCGGCGGCCGGAGTCGCGGACAGCGTGACGGGCAGGAAGTGCCTCATCTCGGCCGACGCCTCCGGCAGCCCGCTGCTCTCAGCCGCGGCACGCCGCCACTCTGCGGGCATGACCCGTCCCGAAGGACCGGGGGCGGCGCGCCCGCAGGCGACGACCGGCGACGCGACGGCCAGCGCTGCAGCCAGGTCCGCGACGACGTCCGCCGCCTCGGGGCAGCCGACGAGGCCCGTCGCAGCCACCGTGATGGCCTCGACGTGAACCGAGGGGTGCCGTAGGAGCAGCGCCATCGCGACCAGGTCGTCTGCACCGAGGTCGGTGTCGACGACGACGGGCGTGGCCGACGGAAGCTGTTGCGCCGCAGGAGCCAGCCGCATGGAGGCTCTGCTCTCACCGTCGCCGTCGTAGGGAGCTGCGCAGCCGCCGAGCACGAGAGCGCACGTCGAG
>DASSTJ010000188.1:0-36458 GCA_035707965.1 Actinomycetales bacterium | reverse complement strand
CGGCCCAGCAGGTGCAGCCCGAACGTCGGTGCGAGGGCGGCCACCACCGAACCGAACACGGTCAGTGCGATGCCGAGCGACATGGGGCGGCGCGTGCCCATGAGGTCCGCAAGCCGCCCGTAGACGGCGGTGCCCACGCCGAGCGTGATGGCGTAGACGCTGACCGACCAGACGCCCGCGCCGGCGCTGACCCCGTAGGTCACGGCGAGCGGGTGCACCGCGATGGCGGCCGCCGCGCTGCCGGCGCCGGTGATCCCGAAGAGGATCCCGAGCAGTGCACCGAGACGCGGGTGGTTGCTGCTCACGACCGCCCCTTCAGACGACTCCGGGGCGGACGGCCAGCGCCGTCCGCCCCGGAGCGACCCACGAGCGAGGAGGTCCAGCTCAGAGGCTGCTGGCGAACTCGTCGAGGTTGACGCCCTTCAGCGCGTCGTCCGTGATGCTCGTGTCGACGACCGTCTTGAGGTCGACCGGGTTCTCCACGATGCCGTTGTCGAGGAAGAACTTGTAGGTGTCCTGCAGCTCGGCGTCGGAGAGCGAGCCGACCTTGCCGGTGTCAGGGCTGGGCAGCGTGCAGGTGCCGTAGAAGTCCTTGTTCCAGGCGGCGAGGTTCTTCAGCATCTCGTCCTTCTTGTCCGCCGGCGGCAGCACGTTCGGGAAGACCTTCCAGTGGTCCTCCACCGCGCGCTGCGGGTCGTGGGCAGCCAGGGCGCAGCTCTTGTAGAAGTTGCGCATGTACGCGACCAGGTCGTCGCGACGGTCCTTGATCACGTCGGAGGTCGTCATCAGGACCATCTGCCCGTACTTGCTCGACAGCGTGGTGTCGAGTCGCTTCAGCGGCACGTCGGTGAGCGCCGAGATGCTCTGCCACATGCCTTCCCAGCCGACCAGCGCGTCGAGCTTGCCGCTGTTGAGGGCCTGCGCCATCGGGGCGCCGATGGCCACGGGCAGGTACTTGACGTCCGACGCGGACAGGCCGGCCGCCTTGACGACGCCCTGCACCATCAGGTGGGACGACGAGCCGAGCGTCATGACGCCGATCGTCTTGCCCTTGAGGTCCGCGGCGGAGCGGATGCTGCTGTTCTCCGGCACGGTCACCACGTAGTTCGGGCCGTTGAGGAACCCGATGACCCGCATCTTCGGGTCCAGGTGCGCGGCCGCATAGCCGTTCGGCGCTGCGCCCTGGGCGATCTGGACGCTGCCGTTCGCGAGCAGCTGGAGACCGGCGGTGGCGCTCTGGGCGACGTCCCACTTGAGGGAGTAGCCAGAGGCCTTGTCCCAGCCCTCGGCGATCTGGATGGATCCCATGGGTGCGCCTGACGGTCCGTTCGTCGGGTCGCCGTTGACTCCCTTGAGCTGCGGGAGGTCCGCGGACGCCTTGCCCGCGGCGTCGCCGCCGCAGGCGGTGAGCAGCAGTGCGGAGACCGCGAGCAGACCGACAACCGCCGCGGATCGACGGCTTCGTCGGACCTGGCCTCGACCGGCGAGCCGGCGAAGAGTGTTCCGTGACATGGTTCTCCTTTGGGGTGTGCCCGGGGATCGGGCGGCGAGGCGGCGAGACCTGCCCAGACGGGAGGGGCGAGCCAGGGGGTGGTGGCGCTTCCGGTTGAGGGCGTCGTGCTGAGGGCGAGTGCTGAGAAGCCCGGGTAGGGCGGGACTACTGCTTGGGGACGATGGACGTCGGCATCAGCCGGTGGGCGATGCTGACGCAGACGTGGAGGATCGCTCCTGCGACGGCGAGCACGATCAGCACGCCGTAGACGGCGGCCGAGTCCCCGTACGCGGCGCGCTCGGTGATGACACGGCCCAGGCCGTACTCGGTGCCGACGATCTCTGCGGTGATGACGCCCAGCAGGGCACCGACCACGGCGACGTCCAGCGACGGGAACACGTACGACATCGCGTGGGGCAGGCGGAGGTGCCGCAGCTCCTGCCGGCGCGTGGCACCGATGCTGCGCATGAGGTTGTGCTCGTCGGGGTCGACGTCCAGCAGGCCCGCCATGGTGGCGCTGATCACCGGGAAGAAGGCCAGCGACGTACCGATGATGATCTTGGGGGCGTCCCCGTAGCCGAGCCAGACGACGAAGAGCGGCGCGACGGCGATCTTCGGGAACGCCTGGAAGGCGAGGATGTAGGGGTAGATCGCGGTCTTGAGGGAGGCGATGAACGCGAGCAGCGCGCCACCGATGACGCCCAGTCCGAGGCCGAGGACGAAGCTCCAGAGCGTCCCGCGGGCGGTGGACAGGATGTCCTGGTTCCACAGGCCGCCGAGCAGGTAGCCGTCGAGGGCCTCCCAGACGGCGGAGGGCGCGGGCACGATCAGCGCGGACACCATGTCGCGCGACGTGACGAACCACCAGAGCAGCAGCACGACGACGGGGACGAGGCAACGCAGTGCCAGGTCCCGCACGATGCGCTTCGTGCGGCTCTCGACCGGCAGGACCATGGCCTCCTCGACCGCCTCCGGCGTGGTGTCGGGGGGCGTGGCGGCGGCGGTCATCGTCATGCGCGCTCATCTCCCGTTGCGCTGGCGTGGGTGAAGGAGGACCGGATCGACGACACGAGGTCGTAGAACCGCGGGTCGGTACGCAGCTCAGCGCGGCGCGGGCGCTCCAGGGTGACGTCGACGATCTGCTCGATGCGGCCGGGTCGCGGAGCCATCACTGCCACGCGGTCGGACAGGTAGACCGCTTCGCTGATGCTGTGCGTCACGAAGATCACCGTCTTCGGGTGGCTGTCCCACAGCCGGAGCAGCTCGTCGTGCAACGTCTCGCGGGTGAACTCGTCGAGGGCCGAGAACGGCTCGTCCATGAGCAGCACGTCCGGCTCACCGGCCAGAGCGCGAGCGATCGACGCGCGCTGCTGCATGCCACCCGACAGCTCGCGCGGGTAGCGGTCCTTGAAGTCGCCGAGCCCGATGAACTCCAGCAGCTCCGCAGCCCGCGTGCGGACGTCCTTGGTGAGGGTGCCGCTGATCTTGGCGGGCAGCAGCACGTTCTCCTCGACGGTGTACCAGGTCAGCAGGGCTGGACGCTGGAACACGACCGAGACGGCGGGGTCGGGACGCGTGACGACCCGCTCGCCCACGGTGATCTGCCCACCGGTGACGCGGTCGAGCCCGGCGACGAGCTTCAGCAGCGTGGTCTTGCCGCACCCGCTGGGGCCGACGAGGCTGACGAACTCGCCGGGCTCGACGGCCAGCGTCGTGGGCCGCAGCGCCTCGACGGGGGAGGCTCCGCGCCGCAGGTAGACCTTCGACGCCTCCTCGATGCAGATGCGCTCCGCGCGCCCGGCGTCCGCGCTCGATCGAGCCGGAGTGGTCACGCTGGCTGCAACGGCCATGGGAAGCCTCCGTTCTGGGCCCTCACTCGGTGACGTGCATCACCTCGTGAATGAATCAACATGATGTTGTGCGACTCGTCAGCATGTCAACCCTTTCAGAGCGCCGACTTGTCGTCACCGTCGCGCCGTGCTCGCGGGCGGTCAGACGAACGACCCCGGGACGTCGTAGGGGTCGATCTGGACGTCGATCAGCACGGGTCGCGTGCGGGCGTCCAGCGCGGAGAGCGTCGACTCGAGGTCCTCCATCGTCCGCACCGTGTAGCCGTCGGCGCCCAGCGCCGTGGCCACCGGGGCGAGGTCCGGCCAGTCGAACGTCGAGATGGCCGGGTCGAGGCCGCGGCCCACCAGCTGCACGTGCTCCGCGCCGTACGCCTTGTCGTTGACGACCACCACGACGACGTCCGTGCCGCTTCGCACCGCGGTGTTGAGCTCGCCGATGCCGGCGCTCATGAAGCCCCCGTCGCCGACGACCGCGAGCACGGGTCGGGTCGGCGCTCCGGCGTAGGCCCCGATGGCGTTGCCCATGGCGAGTCCGATGGAGGCGAAGCTGCAGGTGTGGACGTACGCGCCGGGGTGCGGTGCACCCAGCTCCGCGTACGCCGTGAGGATGAAGCGGCCGTCGTCGATGACGAGGGTGCGCTCGGACGGGAACGCCTCGTCGATGCGACGCAGGAGCGCGACCAGGTCCAGTCCACCCGCGCGCGCTGCGCGCAGCGGTGGACGAGGGTCCTTGAGCGCCTGCGCCATCGCCGCGTCGGCGTAGCCGGTGGACGGGACGTCGGCCTCGTCCAGCAGGTCGACCATGGCGTCGGCGACCTCGCCGGCGTCACCGACGACCCCGACCGTGACCGACGACCAGTGGTCGGGGTGCGCGGCCTCGAGATCGACGTGCACCACGCGCTTGCCACGCAGGAGGGACCCCTCGGCGGTCGTGAAGTCGTTGAGGCTCGCTCCGAACGCGAGCACCGCGTCGCTCTCGCCGATGACCCCCAGAGCGGTCTCGTGGGACAGCGTGCCGCAGATGCCGAGGTCGTGCGGGTGACCGGCGAAGAGCCCCTTGCCGCGCAACGACGTGGCGACCGGTGCGCCGATCCGCTCGGCGAGGCGCACGAGCTGGTCCCGGGCTCCGGCGGCGCCGCGACCGCCGAGGACGACCGGCCTGCGGGCGCCGGCCACCAGCCCGACGGCGTCCTCCAGCGCGTCGCGGTCGGGACGAACGCGCTTCTGGCGGACGGAGGGAGCCGGCGCCGGGACGTAGTCGACGTCCTGCCACTGGAACGTGATGGGGATGTTCAGCACCACCGGCCGGGACTCGTGGCGAGCGCGACGCAGGGCCCGCGCCAGGTCCGACGCGGCGGTCTCGGGCGAGGTCGCCGGCTCGAACCCGGCGCCGGTGGCGAGGACGACGCTCCGGTGGTCGATGTTCTGCAGGTGCCCTCGCACGGCGGGGTCGGTGTCGCCCGCGATCACGAGCACGGGGAGGCCGGCCCGGACGGCGTCCACGAGCGCGGTGACGCAGTTGGTCAGCGCCGGCCCGTGCGTGATGGTCGCGACGCCGACGTCGCCCGAGGTGCTGGCGTAGCCGCTGGCCGCGAGGACGCCGGCGCCCTCGTGCGCGACCGCGGTGTAGCGACCACCGGATCTCGCCCAGTGCTCGATGACGAACAGGTTGGCATCGCCGAGCACCCCGAAGACGTGCGTGATGCCCTGGTCAGCCATGGCTCGGGACAGGGCCTGGTGGTAGTGCATCGGGCTCGTCCTTCCGTCTCGGGTCGAGCGGTGGTGCCGCGTTGGCACAGACAACAGGGTGTTTATGAATTCGTCAAGGCGTCTAGTGGTTTCGATCGGGATGAGCGACACTCCTCGTCATGATGGCCTCGCCGGGGGCCGTCCCTGCCGGTGGTCCGGCTGGCGGGCGTCTGGGCAGCGGAGGAGCTGGGGCATGAGCGAGCGGATGAAGGGCCGGAACGTTCTCGTGACGGGAGCTGCCGGCGGGATCGGTACGGCCATCGCGGAGCGGGTCGCTGAGGAGGGCGCCGCCGCGGTCGTGGTGGCGGACGTCGACGTGGACGCCGTCGAGCCCCTGGCCGACAAGATCGCCTCGCGAGGGCTCATGGTGCTGCCGCTCGTGCTCGACGTGACCGACGAGGACTCCTGGACCGCGGGCCTGCGCGAGGTCGTCGAGCGCGTCGGGGGCCTGGACGTGCTCGTCAACAACGCGGGCGTGACCCATCGCTTCGGCATCCTCGAGACCGCGCTCACCGACTGGCAGCGGGTGATCGCCGTGAACCAGACGGGCGTCTTCCTGGGCATCAAGCACGCGGCACCGCTGATGATCCGCGGGCGCGGCGGGACGATCGTCAACATCGGCTCCTTCGCCAGCTACACCGGCTACGCGGCGGCGGCGTACGCGGCGTCGAAGTGGGCGGTCCGGGGCCTCACGGCCGTCGCCGCGGACGAGCTGGGCAGCCGGGGTGTGCGCGTCAACTCGGTGTCCCCCGGATTCGTCCCCACGCCGCTGACGAGCGATGCGGCGGGTCTCGTGCGCTCCTTCAGCGCGAGCACGGCACTGGGCCGGTCCTGCCAGCCGGAGGACGTCGCGGCCGCCGTCGTCTTCCTCGCCTCGGACGAGTCGTCGTACATCTGCGGGCAGGACCTCGTCGTCGACGGCGGCTTCATGGCCAACGCCACCCGGCACCTGAAGAAGTGACGGGTCTATTGACGGCACGCCGATTTAATCGGCACTATGTCGTCTCAGTTGGACGAACCCTGGTGAGGCGAGAGCCCGGCCGAGAGGAACGACCGTGACCGACGCAGCAGTCATCGTCGCCGCCGCCCGCTCGCCCATGGGCAAGGCGTACAAGGGCGCCTTCGCCGACATGCGACCCGAGGACCTCGGGGCCCAGGTGATCCGCGCTGCACTCGCGCAGGTGCCGGAGCTCGACCCGGCCGAGATCGACGACGTCATGCTCGGCTGCGGGCAGCCCGGCGGCGAGCACGGCAGCAACATCAGCCGTGTCATCGCCGTCATGCTCGGCCTGGACACCGTGCCCGCGATGACGATGACGAGGTACTGCTCCGCCTCGATCCAGAGCCTGCGCATGGCGTACCACGCGATCGCCGCGGGCGAGGGCGACGTCTTCGTCACGGGCGGCCTCGAGCTCGAGAGCCGGCATCGCGCGCGCGGTACCTCCGACTACCTGCCGGACGAGGCGCAGAGCCTCGTCGGCGGCTCCTGGCGCCACCCGGTCTTCGACGCCCCCACGCGCCGCGCGCGTGAGCGGGCGAGCGAGACCTGGACCGATCCTCGGCTCGACGGTCTGCTGCCGGACGTCTACCTGGAGATGGGTCGGACGGCGGAGAACGTCGCCCGGCTCAAGCGGGTGTCGCGCCGTGCTCAGGACGAGTTCGCGCTGCACTCGCAGCGCAAGGCCAAGGACGCCCACGACAGCGGCTTCTGGAAGCGCGACATCACGCCGGTGCGTGCCACCGACGGCTCGTGGGTGGCCGAGGACGAGTCCCCGCGGCCCGGCACGACGCTGGAAGGTCTGAGCCAGCTGGCCCCGGTGTTCGCCGAGGACGGCACCGTGACCGCGGGCAACGCGTGCCCGCTCAACGACGGCGCCGCGGCGCTCGTCGTCATGTCGGAGTCCCGAGCCCGCGATCTCGGCATCACCCCACGGGCCAGGATCGTCGCGACGGGACTGACCGCTCTCTCGCCCGAGATCATGGGACTCGCGCCGATCGAGGCGTCGCGGCAGGCGATGCGCCGGGCCGGCATGACGGTCGACGACCTCGATCTCGTCGAGCTCAACGAGGCCTTCGCGGCCCAGGCGTTGCCGTGCGCGTCCGAGATCGGCGTGCCGGACGAGAAGCTCAACGTCAACGGCGGCGCCATCGCCCTGGGGCACCCGTTCGCGATGACGGGCGCGCGCATCACCACGACGTTGCTCCACTCGCTGGAGGCCCGTGACGAGCAGGTCGGCCTCGCGACCATGTGCGTCGCCGGCGGCCAGGGCATGGCCATCATCATCGAGAGGGTGTGAACGTGCTGACCGGTCAGGAGAACGGCGTGGCGCCTCGAGCCGTCGTCGACACCGAGCCGCAGGTGCTGTGGGAGCCGGCCGCGAACCGGCGCGAGACGTCCGCCCAGCAGCTCATGGACTGGCTGCGTCGCACCCGCGGGCTCGACCTCGCCGACTACGACGCGTTCCTGCGCTGGTCCATCGACGAGCACGTGGAGTTCTGGTCGGCCCTCTGGGACTACTTCGAGCTCCCGGGTGCGCACCCGACCGCCCTGGCCCCGCACCAGGCGTCCCAGGTGTTCCGGCCGGAGTGGTTCCCCGGAGCCGAGCTCAGCTATGCCGAGGTGATGCTGCGGCTGCCCGGGATGGCGGACGACGACGTGGCGCTCCTCGGGTTCTCCCAGTCGCGGCCGGACGTCGAGCTGACCGCGGCCGAGCTGCGCGACCTGGTCGCACGGCTCCGGCGAGGCCTCCAGGAGCAGGGGGTCGGGCGCGGCGACCGCGTCGCCGCCTGCCTCCCGAACATCCCGGAGACGGTGGCGCTGCTGCTGGCCACGGCCAGCCTCGGAGCGGTGTTCACCTCGTGCGCGCCCGAGTTCGGGGTGCAGAGCGTGATCGACCGCTGGCGGCAGATCGAGCCCAAGGTCATGGTCGCGATCGACGGGTACGTCTACGGCGAGAAGCGGGTCGACCGGCGTCCGGAGGTCGAGAGCATCCGGGCCGCGCTGCCCACGGTGGAGACGCTCGTCGTCCTGCCGTACCTCCGGCGCGAGCCGGCGATCGACGGCACCGACCTGACGTGGTCCGCGCTGACGGCCGCACCGGGCGAGCTCGCTTTCGAACGCGTCCCGTTCTCGCACCCGTTGTACGTGCTCTTCTCCTCCGGGACGACCGGTCTGCCGAAGGCGATCGTGCACGGTCACGGCGGCATCACGCTGGAGCACCTGAAGTCGCTGGCGCTCTCGCACGACGTGCAGCCGGGCGACCGCGCCTTCTGGCAGACCACGACCGGCTGGATGATGTGGAACCTCGTCATCTCGTCGCTCGGGCGTGGCGCCGCCGTGGTGACGACGGACCTCGCCCCGACGGTTCCGGACGTCGGTGTCCTCTGGCGGGTGGCCGAACGGGCCCGGATCACCCACTTCGGCACGTCCCCCGGGTTCCTCCAACTCTGTCGCCGCGCCGGTTACGTGCCGTCGGAGCACGTGGACACGTCGGCGATCTTGCAGCTCGGCGTCACGGGAACCGCCTGCTCTCCCGAGATCGCGAGCTGGGGCTCGGCAGCCGTCTCCCCCGACGCGCGTCTCATGTCCGGGTCCGGCGGCACCGACATCTGCTCGGGCTTCGTCGGGGACTCCGCGGACCAGCCGGTGCGCACCGGTCGCATGGCCTCGGCGTACCCCGGCGTCAGCGTCATGGCGTACGACCCCCAGGGCCGGCCCGTGGTGGGGCAGCAGGGCGAGCTCGTGGTCACGAAGCCGATGCCGTCCATGCCGGTCGGGTTCTGGGGGGACGACGACGGCAGCCGCTACCGGGCCGCGTACTTCGAGGACTTTCCCGGCGTGTGGCGCCACGGTGACTGGATCACGTTCTGGGACGACGGGTCGTGCGCCATCTACGGCCGTTCCGACGCCACCCTGAACCGGGACGGCGTGCGGCTCGGCACCGCCGAGTTCTACGACGTCCTCGACACGGTCCCCGGCGTCGACGACGCCCTCGTGGTGCACGTGGAGAAGGTGCCGGGGGAGGGCGGCCGGCTGCTGCTGTTCCTCGTCACCGAGCAGGGGTCCCCGCTCACCGACGAGCTCCGGGCGACGGTGCGGCAGGCCATCAAGTCGCAGCTCTCCCCGAGGCACCTGCCGGACGCCGTCCACCAGGTGCCGCAGGTGCCCCGCAACCTCACCGGGAAACGTCTCGAGGTACCCGTGAAGCGGATCCTCGAGGGAGCCGCTCCCGCCGAGGTCGTGACTCCCGGAGCCATGCAGAACCCGGAGAGCCTCGAGGCCTTCACCGCCTTCACCGACTGATCCGGCGCTGCTCGCCGGCCACCGCACGACCGCCGACCACAACAGGAAGCAGGAGCGATGTACGACGAGAACAACTCGGTGTGGAACACCACCTTTCGCGGCAAGGCACCGGAGGTGGGCGAGAGCGCCCAGCGCACGCGCACCATCACGCAGGCCGACGTCGACGCGTTCGCGAAGGCCAGCGGCGACTACAACCCGTTGCACTTCGACGACGCCTTCATCGAGGACTCGACGATGTTCGAGCGCCGGATCGCCCACGGCGGTCTCATCATCGGCGCCATCTCCGAGGTCGGCGCGGAGGACCTTCCCGGCCCGGGCAGCGTGTTCCTCAGCGTGAACTGGCGGTTCGTGGCGCCGGTCTACGTGCCTGACGAGGTGACGTCGCGCGTCGAGGTGCTCGAAGTGCGTCACGACAAGCCCATCGCCAAGCTGCGGCAGACCGTGACGCGCAGCGACGGACAGGTCGTCCTCGAGGGCGAGGTGCTGGCGTACATGTCGCCGCGCAAGTCGCTGCAGGACGCCGAGGCCTGACCCGCAGCTAGAGCCACGCGTGGACGTGGCGTGCCGAGCGCCGCTCGGCACGCCAGTCCCGCCTGCCGTCGTCCCGACCTTCCAGGCCGCGTCGAGAGAGAGGTCGCGTTGAGAGACAAGGGCCGTCCGCTCGCCACCATCGTGGGGATCGGCGAGCTGGTGCCGCAGCGACGCAGCACGACAGAGACGTCGCTCGGGCTGATGGCGGATGCGGCAGCGCTCGCGGTCGCGGACGCGTGGCTGGAGCCCGGTGACGTCGACGGGCTGCTGGTGGGCCAGCAGCTCGGTGAGACGCCGCAGCACGTCCCGGCGACCACGGCCGAGTACCTCGGGCTGCGCCCGCGCATGGCTGGCCTCGTCGACCTGGGCGGAGCGAGCGCGGCCGGCATGGTGTGGCGCGCGGCGGCGGCGATCGACGCCGGGATGTGCGAGGTGGTGCTGTGCGTCGGTGGCGCGGCACGGCCCGGCGCCTTCCCCAGCGCCAAGAACCGCAACCCGATCCGCGAGTTCGACGTGCCGTTCGGGGCGAGCGGCGCGAACACGACGTACGCGATGATCGCCCAGGCGCACATGGACACGTACGGCACGCGGGCCGAGGACCTGGCGGAGATCGCCGTCCGGGCGCGAGCCAACGCCCAGCTCAACCCGTCCGCGATCTTCTACGGGCAGCCGATCACCGTGCAGGACGTCCTGGACTCCCCGATGATCAGCGCTCCCCTCCACCGGCTCGAGGCGGTGATGGAGGCGAGCGGCGGCGCGGCCATGGTGGTGGTGTCGCCGGAGCGCGCGCGCAGCATGGGACGCGCCGGTGCCGACCTGCTCGGTGCCGGGGAGTACGTGACGCACCGCGCCCTGAGCGGCGCGCCCAGCGTCACGTCCGGCCCCTTGCGCCAGGCGATGCGCGCCGCGCTCGACCGCAGCGGTGCCGCGCTCGACGACCTCGGCAACCTCCAGCTCTACGACTGCTACTCGATCGTCGTCGGCGTGACGCTGGAGGACCTGGGGGTCTGCGCGCCCGGGCAGTTCGGACGCTGGATCCACGACCACGACTTCTCGCCGAAGGGTGACGTGCCCCTGAACACGCACGGTGGTCAGCTGGGCTTCAGCCAGTGCGGTCTGGCGGGGCCCATGTCGCACGTCGTCGAGGCGGTCCGTCAGCTGCGCGGCGAGGCCGGTGAGCGGCAGGTGCCGGATCCCGGACTGTCCATGGTGACCGGCAACGGTGCGACGCTGAGCGAGGCCGTCGCGCTCGTCCTCGGGAGCACGCGATGACCGCCTGGGGCGAGGAGCGGTTCCACGACCTGGTGGTCGCGCCGCCGACGCCGACGGGGGAGTCCCAGTACTTCTGGGACTGCGCGCGTGAGGGCCGCCTGGTCCTGCAGCGCTGCACGTCGTGCGGCAGCTGCCAGGGCTACCCGCGACGACGGTGCGCGCGTTGCTGGTCCGCCGACCTCGAGTGGGTGGACTCGTCCGGCCACGGTCGGGTGGTCACGCACACGCTCGTCCACCGGCCAGGGCAGACGTCGTGGCAGGTCATCGCGCCGTACTACGTCGGTCTCGTGCGCGTGGACGAGGGCGCCGTCCTGCTCTCTCACCTGGTCGTGGACGACGGCGCCGCCCCGACCGTCGGGGACCGGTGCCAGGTCGAGCCCACCACCGTCGGCGAGTGGACCCTGCCGTTCTTCCGCCTGTGGACATCTTGAATCGACAGGATGTCTGTTGACTCAACGATGTGTTGTCTATAACGTGACCGCAACGCGAAGCTCGTGCGGCGCAGGACCTCAGCGAAGGAAGTGACCTGATGGCGAACTCCGAAGGGACGGCGCCCGCCGAGCTGACGTTCGACGACGTGGTCGGGCTGCTCTCGATCCTCGACGGATCCGCGTTCCCCACGACGATCGACTACCGCAACGGTCCGCTGGAGCTGCGCATCGAGCGCGGTGGCGCTGCGGTCACGGCCGCTCCGGTCCCCGCTGCGGTTCCGGTCGCTCCGGCGCCGACCGCGACCGCCGCTCCGGCGTCCGCGCAGGAGGCGACGCCGGCACCCCAGGCGGCCCCGGCCCCGGCTGCCGCCGCGGACGACGCGGGCGGTGCGGAGGGCTCAGCAAGCGCGGTGCGGGCGCCTATCGCCGGCGTCTTCTACCGCGCGCCGAGCCCCGGTGCCGAGCCGTTCGTCGAGGTCGGCCAGCACGTCGACGAGGACACCGTCATCGGGATCGTCGAGGTCATGAAGCTCATGAACACCGTGCGGTCCGGCGTCGCCGGGACCGTGACCGAGGTGTGCGTCGACGACGCGGCGCTGGTCGAGTTCGAGCAGCCGCTGATCCGGGTCCAGACTCACGACGCGTCGGTGATCTGATGCGTCTGGCCATCACCGAGGAGAGCTTCCGCGACGGGCCCCAGTCCTTGTGGGCCAACCGACTGCGGACCCGGGACATGCTTCCGGCAGCGCCGCACGCCGCAGCCGCGGGCTTCGCCCGGTCCAACCTCCTCAGCGGAGTCGGGTTCGAGGTCGCGATCACCTTCCTGGCCGAGGACCCGCTCGAGCGGTTCCGGCTCCTGCGCCGGCTCATCGGGAGCACCCCCAGCACCGTCCTGGTCCGCAGCCGCAACCTGTTCGGGTGGACGAGGTACTCCGACGACGTCGTCACCTTCTGCCTCGAGCACCTCGCCTCGATGGGTCTCGACGAGTTCGAGGTCTTCGACGCCTTGAACGACACGCGGAACATCGAGCACCACATCCGCGAGGGCGCACGGCTCGGGCTCCGGACGTCGGCCTGCCTGACGTACGCGGACTCACCGGTCCACACCGACGAGTACTTCGCCAGCAAGGCCAAGGAGCTCGCGTCGTACGGGGCGACGTCCATCCTGCTCTACGACGCGGCCGGCGTGCTGCGCCCGGCGCGGGTGGGCCCGCTCGTCACGGCGATCCGCGACGCGGTGCCGGACCTGCCGATCGAGCTCAACGCGCACGACCAGACCGGGCTCGCCCTGGCCTGCTACCGCGAGGCGCTCCGGTCGGGCGTCACGCAGCTGTCGACCGCCTCTCGACCGGTGGCCGGCGCGAACTCCGTGCCGGCGACGGCCGACGTCATCGCGCTCGCCCGCGAGCTTGACGTCGACGTCGACGTCGACGAGTCCGAGGTCGCGTGGCTCGACTCCTACTTCCGCTACGTCGCCCAGGTCTACGGCAAGCCGCACCGCAACGACGTCACCTACGACGACGCGCACTTCCAGCAGTACCTGGGGCACCAGATCCCCGGCGGGATGATGTCCCACTACGTGGGCCAGCTGGAGCAGCTCGGCCTGCTGCACCGGCTGCCGGAGGTGCTGGAGGAGGCCGCGCGGGTCCGCGTCGAGCTGGGGTGCCCCGGCATGGTGACGCCGTTCAGCCAGATGGTGGGCGTGCAGGCCATGCTCAACGTGCTCGACGGCGTCCGGTACCGCACCGTCCCGGCCGACCTTCGTGCGTACGCGGCCGGTCACTACGGCGAGCCGCCCGGCGCGATCGAGCCGGACGTCCTGGACCGGCTGCTCGGAGACGAGCCGCAGGTTGACGCCGCATCCGCGTTCACCACGCCGATGCTGCCCGAGATCCGCGCCGGGCTCCCCGTGCGTGCGAGCGACGACGACCTGTTCTTCGCGCTCTTCACGTCCGCCGAACGGCTGGCGGCAGTGCGCGCTCAGCCCCGCGAGGTCCTGCCGTTGAAGCCGTTGACACCGCTCGCTGCGCTGCTCGGCCGGCTGGTCGAGCGGGACGACATCACGCGCCTGGACCTCACCTACCGGACGGCCTCCGTCGAACCGGTGTGACGGCCCTGGCGACCACCGGGCACTGACGAGTGAGAAGGAGAGCGACGTGAGCCGACTACCCCTCGACGGCGTGCGGATCGTGGCGCTGGAGCAGTACATCTCCGGCCCCTACTGCACGATGTGGCTGGCCGACTGCGGTGCCGAGGTGATCAAGGTCGAGCGTCCCGAGGTCGGCGACCCGCGACGGGTCTTCATGCCTCGACTGGAGGGTGAGGACGGCGAGAGCGTGTCCGGCGGCTTCTTCTCGTTCAACCGCAACAAGAAGAGCGTCACCCTGGACCTCCAGAGCGAGGAGGGGAGGACGGCGTACAAGGCACTCGTGGCCACGGCTGACGTCGTGGTGGAGAACCTGCGACCGGACGCCGTCGGGAAGCTGGGCATCGCGTACGACGACCTGCGCGTCGACCACGAGGACCTCGTGTACGCCGCCATCAGCGGGTACGGGCGAGCGCCTGGCACGCCGTACGCCGGCCGCCCGGCGTTCGACGCCGCGATCCTCGGCATGGCGGGCATCACCCACGTGACGGGGACCAGTCCCGACCTGCCTCCGCAGCTGCCGATGTACGGGCTCGCGGACATGGTGACCGGCATCCTCGCCGGCTACCAGGTCCTCATGGCCCTGTTCGACCGCGAGCGCACCGGCAAGGGCCGCCTCATCGACGTGAGCATGTACGACAGCCTGGTGGCCCTCAACGAGCGGCCCCTCATGCACCACGCGTTCACCGGCAACGTGATCAGCCGTGGCCCTGACCGGTTCCAGGCGCCGATGGGCGCCTATGAGTGCTCGGACGGGTACGTGTCGCTGGTCGTGCCCAACGACCTGATGTGGCGCAGGGTCGCGGCGTGCATCGGCCGGCCGGAGCTTGCGGACGACCCGCGCACGGCCACCGGGAGCGCCCGCGCCGCCAACCCGGACGCCTACCTGCCCGCGATGAGCGAGTGGCTCAAGGCGCGGACGCGGGCCGAGTGCGTCGAGGAGCTCGAGAGGTGCGGCGTGCCGGCCGGGATCGTGCAGGACTCGGCGGACGTCGCGGCCTGTCCTCACCTCGAGGCGCGCGGCATGTTCGTGCGCGTCGACGACCCCGCGGTCGGCGAGATCCGTATGCCGCACGCTCCCGTGACGATGAGCGACATGCCGCCGGTGCCCAACGGCACCGTCCCCCGCCTCGGCGAGCACAACGGCGCCCTGCTCGGCTCCCTCGGCCTGGACCCGGAGCTGGTCGCGCGAGCGTCCGGCGAAGCGGTCCCCGCCGCCCTCTGACGCACGACGGACCGGAGACACCATGCCCGCCATCACCACGACCGACGAGACCCTCGTCGGGACGCGTTGCCCGGACTGCGACCGCAGCTTCTACCCGGCGCGGCCGCTGTGCCCCACCTGCTACCGCGACGACCTGCCGTCGACGCCGGTCGGTCCCGAGGGGCAGCTGGCCACCTGGACCGTCGTCCGCATGAGCAAGAAGTTCCCCACGCCCTACGCGCTGTGCTACGCCGACCTGCCCGGCGACGTCCGGGTGCTCGGCCGCGTCACCAACTGGGCCGAGGGGATGGTGCTCCGCGCCGGCATGACGGTGCGCACCCACGCGGTCAACGAGGTGGTCGACGGCCGCCCCGTCACCACGGCGCACACCTTCACCATCGATCCGTCCCAGACGGAGGGCTGACATGACCAGGACCGTCCGCATCGTCGGCGCAGGACAGACCGACTTCCGCAAGTTCCGCGAGCGCTCGCTCGAGTCGATCGCCGTCGAGGCCGGCATCGCGGCGATCAAGGACTCGGGCCTCGGGCGCTCCGATGTCCAGGCCCTGTTCACCGGCAACGCGTACGCCGGGTCGCTCGTCGGCCAGCGGATCAGCAAGGAGATGGGTCTCGACGGCCTGCCGGTGTTCAACCACGAGAACGCCTGCGCCAGCGGGGCGAGCGCGCTCTCGCACGCCTGCCTGGCCGTCGGTGCCGGCGTGGTCGACACCGCCCTCGTCATCGGCGTCGAGCAGCTGTCCGCGTTGGGCGGCGGTCTCCTGCCGATGGGTGAGGACGACCCGGAGATCGCGGCGGGGCTGACCATGCCGGCGTCCTACGCGATGCGCACGGAGTCCTACCTGTCGCGCTTCGGCGGCAAGATCGAGGATGTCGCCCAGGTCTCCGTCAAGAGCCGCGCCCGGGCCTCGGGCAACCCGCACGCGCAGTACCGCGACCCGGTCACCGTCGAGGAGGTGCTGGAGTCCCGCCTCGTCGCGGACCCGGTCACGCTGCTCCAGATGTGCCCCAACGCCGATGGTGCCGCGGCGGTCGTGGTGACGAGCGACCCGGCGGCCGCTGGCGAGCCCCGGTCCGTGGAGGTGCTGTCGTCCGTCGTGACCAGCGGCCAGTTCTTCCAGGGAGCGCGGGACATGGCCTGGCCGGACATCACGCTGCGGGCGGTCGCGGAGGCCTACGGCAAGGCAGGCGTGACCGCAGCGGACGTGGACGTCGCGGAGGTGCACGACGCCGCGGCGATCGGCGAGATCATGTACTACGAGGCCCTCGGGCTGTGCGAGCGCGGTGAGGGCACGGCGTTCGTCACGACGGGCCGCTCGTCCCTCGCGGGCGCCACCGCGGTCAACACCGGCGGCGGCCTGCTCTCGCGGGGACACCCGGTCGGTGCGACGGGCGTCGTGCAGGTGGTCGAGCTCGTCGCCCAGCTGCGGGGAGACGCCGGGACCAACCAGGTCGAGGGCGCGGAGGTGGCGGTCGCCCACTGCACCGGCGGTGGCATCTGGGGGGTCGACAACGGAGCCTGCGCCGTGCACGTCCTGGGCCGATGACCACCGCCGTCGCGGCACCGCCCGGCCGGGCCGGCGGGCCGTTCCGGGTGCTGGTCGCCAACCGCGGCGAGATCGCGGTGCGCATCGTCCGGGCCTGCCGGGAGCTCGGCTTCGAGAGCGTCGTCGTCCACTCCACCGTCGACGCCGACGGGCTGGCCGTGCGCCTGGCCGACCGCAGCGTCTGCATCGGGCCGCCGGACGTCGCCCGCAGCTACCGCTCGATCGGCACGCTGGTGACGGTGGCGCAGGCGTCGGGCTGCGACGCCGTCCACCCCGGGTACGGCTTCCTCGCCGAGAACCCGGAGTTCGCCTCGGCCGTCACCGGGGCCGGACTCGTCTTCGTGGGTCCGAGCGCCGAGGCGATCGCGGTCATGGGCAACAAGGTGGCCGCCCGCGACGCTGCCGAACGGCTGGACGTCCCGGTCGTCCCCGGCGTCACCCTCACCGACAGCAGCAGCGAGGACGCGCTGGCCAAGGCGCGTGAGGTCGGGTTCCCGGTGCTCATCAAGGCAGCCGCTGGAGGCGGGGGCAAGGGCATCCGCCCGGTCGCTGACGAGGCGCAGTTCGTGCCGGCCTTCGAGGAGGCCCGGGCAGAGTCGGTCGCGGTGTTCGGCTCGGACGAGCTGTACGTCGAACGGTTCGTGCAGGCCGCTCGCCATGTCGAGGTGCAGGTGTTCGGCGACGGCGCGGGCGAGGTCGTCGTGCTGGGCGAACGTGACTGCAGCGTCCAACGGCGGCACCAGAAGCTGGTGGAGGAGTCGCCGTCGCCCGTCATCTCCTCCCGGGTGCGCAAGGACATGACCGAGGCGGCCCGCTCCCTCGCCGGTGGTATCGCCTACGCGGGCGCGGGCACCGTCGAGTTCCTCTACGACATGGAGTCCGGCGCGTTCTTCTTCATCGAGATGAACACGCGGATCCAGGTCGAGCACCCGGTCACCGAGGTGGTGCACGGCGTGGACCTGGTAGCCGCGCAGCTGTGGTTCGCCGCGACCGGCGAGGTGCCGCTCCAGGAGCCGGTCGAGCAACGCCCTTCGTGGCACGCGATCGAGTGCCGCATCAACGCGGAGGACCCGCGCAGCTTCCTCCCGCGACCGGGCACCATCACGTCGCTCGACCTGCCCGGTGGGCCCGGCGTTCGCGTCGACACCCACTGCACTACCGGGTACACGATCTCGCCGTACTACGACTCGATGATCGCGAAGGTCATCGCGTGGGCGCCGACCCGGGCAGAGGCCCTGGCTCGCATGGTGCGTGCGCTCCGGGAGCTGCGTGTCGACGGGCTCACCACCACGGCGCCCCTGCACCTCGACGTCCTGACTCACCCCGACTTCGCCGAGTCCCGCCACACGACCGCGTGGTTGGAGACGACCGGGCTCGTCGACACCACCCACTGACCGTCACAGAAAGGCACGACCATGACCGCGCTCACGCCCGACCAGCTCAAGCTCCAGGACGACGCACGTGCGCTCGCCTCCGTGTTCGCCGACCGAGCGGCTGAGGTCGACCGCACCGAGCAGTACCCGATGCAGAACGCCAAGGAGCTGGCCGCGGCCGGGTTCATGGGCATGACGATCCCCAAGGAGCTCGGCGGTCCCGGGCTGACGCCGCTCGACGTGGTGCTCGTCGTCGAAGAGATCTCGAAGGGGTGCGGCGTCTCCGGCCGCATCGTGGTCGACGGCAACCTCGGCGCCCTGAGCATCGTCCTGAAGGCCGGCTCGGACGCGTTGAAGAAGCACGTCGCGGACCTCGTCCTCGCCGGCGACAAGCCCGTGATCCAGATCTCGGAGCCGGGCTCCGGCACCGACGTCAACAGCATGACCACGACGGCGACGGTGCACGGCGACCACGTCGTGCTCAACGGCACCAAGACGTGGATCACGGGGGCCCAGGACTCGATCGCCAACGTGGTGGTCGCGAAGTACGTCGAGGACGGCGAGGACAAGGGCCTCTGCGCCGTGTACGTCGAGCGGGACGACGACGGGTACGAGCTCGGCAAGCGCAACTACATGATGGGTCTGCGGGGAATCCCCGAGATGGACGTGCACTTCCGGGACTGCGTCGCCCCGCGCGAGAACGTGCTCATGTTCGGGCTGAAGGAGATCATGAGCTGCTACAACAACCAGCGCGTCGGCGCAGCGACGGTCGCGCTCGGGCTGGCGCAGACGGCGTTCGACGACGCGCTGGCCTACGCCAAGAACCGCAAGCAGTTCGGCCAGCCGATCGGCGACTTCCAGGGACTGCAGTGGAAGCTCGTGGACGCGCGTGTGGCGCTGGACGCCTCGCGCCTGCTGATCCACCGTGCCGCGGCGTCGGCGGCCACGACCGAGAACGGCCTGCCAGACCCGGAGCTCGCGGCCCTCGCCAAGCTGCACGCCGCCGAGAACGCGATCCAGGTGACGAGCACCGCCCTCCAGGTGCACGGCGCCCTGGGTTACAGCCGCAACATCCGCATGGAGCGTCTCTTCCGCGACGCGCGGATGTTCACGCTCGGCGGTGGCACGACCGAGGCACTCCGCAACCTCGCCGGCCGCTACCTCATGAAGGAAGCCGTGTGACCGGGTTCGCGCCGGACCTGCTCGCCGGGCAGGTGGCGGTCGTCACGGGTGGCTCGAGCGGCCTCGGTCGGGAGACGGCGCTGAGGCTGGGCCAGGCCGGTGTGGCGGGCGTCGTCGTCGCCGACGTCCGCCACGACCCCCGGGAGGGTGGCGCACCGACCACCGAGCTGCTCGCCGAGCAGGGGGTGCGCTCGATGTTCGTCGCGTGCGACGTGAGGTCGGCGAGCGGGTGCGCTGCCGCCGTGGAGGCGGCGGAGGACCTCGGCGGGGTGACGATCATGGTGCCGGCGGCCGGCGTCCTCCGTCAGGAGAACGTCCTCGCGGTCACCGAGTCCGACCTCGACGCCACGTTCGACGTCAACGTGAAGGGCACGTTCTTCAGTGCTCAGGCGGCTGCCCGTTCGATGCTCGACGCAGGCCGCACGGGCTCGATCGTGCTCATCAGCTCGGTGGCGGGCCACCAGGGCTCGGCGTCGATGCCCACGTACAACATGTCGAAGGGTGCCGTGCGGATGCTCGCCTACTCGCTGGCGGCGTCCCTGGGGCCTCACGGCATCCGCGTCAATGCGGTGCACCCCGGCATCATCCGCACGGCGATGACCACGACCGACGCCACGCTGGTCGGCGCCCAGGAGGAGGCTGCCGTCCCGCTACGCCGGTTCGGCGAGCCCCACGAGGTGGCGGACGCGATCGTCTACCTCGCCAGCCCTCTGGCGTCCTACGTGAACGGCACGTCCCTGTTCATCGACGGAGGCGCGCACAGCACGAAGGCCGGTCGCCAGCCCGCGTCGTGACGACTCGTCAGTCCGTGATGCCGAGGCCGCGGCAGAAGAGGTCGGTGATGACCCGCAGCAGCTGCTCCTCGGGTCCGGACCAGACGCCCTGCACGATGGCGTGGAAGAACATCTGGTCGGTCATGACGACCAGCATCTGCACGCGGATCTTCTGCTCCTCGCGCTCGCCCTCAGGAAAGCGCGCGAGGTACTCGGCGATGTTGAGCGCCAGGCGGTCGTAGCGGGGCTGGAACTCGCGGGCGAACTCGGTGTCGCTCGCCATGGCCTCGTGCTTGGAGCGCATCAGCAGCGCGTTGTCGCGCGCCCACTGGGTCAGGCGGAGGACCCAGTGGGCGATCGCCTCCCGCGTGCCGATGAGGAGGGCGGTGTTGAGCTCACGCCAGTACTCGTCGGTCTGCATGCGGTCGAGGGCGACCACCTCGCGGAAGACGGCGGCCTTGTCCGGGAAGTGCAGGTAGAAGGTGGCGCGGTTGATCACCGCCTCGTTCGTGATCAGCCCGATCGAGGCGCCCGCGTACCCCTCCTTCTCGAACACCGTCCGGGCGGCATCGACGATGCGTGAACGGGTGAGGGCCTTCTGGGCCTCGCGCAGGGAGCCGGTGGCGGTCGTCACGTCGTCGAACCTAGCGGACGACGCATCAGTCGACAACCTATTGGCCGAAGCGGCACCCTGTTGATTGAGTCGAGAAGGTCGACCTAGCCTCGCGGCCGTCAGCGGTAGTTGGTGAACTGCACCGCGAAGTCGAGGTCGGCCTCCTTGAGCATGCGCTGCACGGCCTGCAGGTCGTCCCGCGACTTGCTGACGACGCGCACCTCGTCGCCCTGGATGTTGGCCTTCACCGACTTCGGGCCGGAGTCGCGGATGAGCTTGGTGACCTTCTTGGCGTTCTCCTGACTGATGCCCTCCTTGAGGGACGCCTCGATGCGGTACTCCTTGCCGGACGGCTTCGGCTCGCCGGCGTCCAGAGCCTTGAGCGAGACGCCTCGGTGCACGAGCTTGCCCTGCAGGACGTCGAGCACGGCCTTGACGCGTTCCTCGCTCGACGCCTTCATCATGATGGCGTCGCCGCTGAGCGTCACCGAGGAGTCGGTTCCCTTGAAGTCGTAGCGCTGCGCGATCTCCTTCGCGGCCTGGTTGACCGCGTTGTCGACCTCCTGACGGTCGATCTTGCTCACCACGTCGAAGGACGAGTCGGCCACGGTTCCTCCTGGGCTCGTGCAGCGGCCGGCAGCCGCCCGCGGGACGTCAGTCGGGCGGCCGCGCCTGGCTTGGCGAGCGGTCGCGCGCTCTTGCTATCCTTCCATCCGCTGGCCAGCCGCGACCAACCGGACGGTGGTGCAGGCGCAGCACGGCAGGTTGCCCGAGCGGCCAATGGGAGCGGACTGTAAATCCGTCGCGAAAGCTTCGAAGGTTCGAATCCTTCACCTGCCACCAGCGGCACGACGGCCTCCGACCTACCCGGTCGGAGGCCGTCTCGCGTCCGGGGGTCACGGTGCGCGGGCACCCCCGGTCGGCGCAGCTGACCGGTCATGGGGCGTTGACGCGGGGCTGAACAGACGTTTAGCCTGCTGAACGTGCGATCAGCCGACGATGACCTGACAGCGCGGGCGACCATCCGCAACGCCGCGCTGCAGCTCTTCGCCGACCTGGGCCCAGACGCCGTGAGCGTGCGCGCGATCGCCTCGGCGGCTGGCGTGTCCCCCGCGCTCGTGCTCCACCACTTCGGCAGCAAGGCGGGCCTGCGCGAGGCCGTGAACCGGTACGCCGCCGACCGGATCGACGTCCTCATCGCCGAGAGCGAGCAGGGTGCCGCCGAGCTCTTCGCCACCGGCAGCGCCGACGCCATCGCCGGCTTGTTCGCCGCTGCCTTCCCGCCTGACTCGCCGCTCGTGGCGTACCTGCGTCGGCTGCTGCTGACCGGGGACCAGGCCGGAGTCGACATGTTCCGGCGATGGTTCTCCGACTCGCTCGCGATGTTCGACGAGATGGCCGCCGCCGGGCTGGCCACGCCGAGCGACGACCCGCCCGTGCGGGCCGCCTTCATGCTCGCGGCCGACATGGCGCTGCTGCTGCTGCGCGAGCCGCTCGCTGCGGTCCTGGGTTTCGATCCCATGTCGCGCGACGGCTTGAGGCGCTGGGCCGCCGAGGTCGCCCAGATCACCCGCGACGGCATCTTCACGACCTCGCCCGAGGAACCGACCGAGCCGCAGCCCCGAGACCAACCCTGACCAGCACGAGGAGACGCCATGCGCACCAGCACGACCACGGCGCGGGACACGGCCGCCCGTGCGGCGACCGCTGAGGACGACGTGATCCGGATCGCCGGCCTCACGAAGCGCTTCGGCAGGTTCACCGCGCTCGACGGTCTCGACCTGGACGTGTCCCAGGGTGAGGTCCACGGCTTCCTGGGACCGAACGGCGCCGGCAAGTCCACGACGATCCGCATCCTGCTCGGCCTCATGCGCTCGACGGGTGGCGACGTCCGGCTGTTCGGTGCCGACCCGTGGCATGAGGGGCCGCGGCTGCACCGCCGGCTCGCGTACGTCCCGGGAGACGTGACGCTCTGGCCGGGCCTCACCGGCGGTCAGTGCCTCGACGTCCTCGCCGAGTCGCATGGTGGCCTTCGCGCCGACCGCCGGTCCCAGCTCGTCGAACGCTTCGACCTCGACCCCACCAAGCGCGCCCGTGACTACTCGAAAGGCAACCGGCAGAAGGTCGCCCTCATCGCGGCGCTCGCCGCCGACGTCGACCTCTTGATCCTCGACGAGCCCACCTCGGGCTTGGACCCGTTGATGGAGAAGGCGTTCCAGCTGACGATCCGCGAGCGGCGGGCCGAGGGCGTCACGGTGCTGCTCTCGAGCCACATCCTGGGCGAGGTCGAGGCCCTGGCGGACCGGGTCAGCATCATCCGGCACGGACGCACGGTCACGTCGGGCACGCTCGCCGAGCTGCGCCGGCACACCCGGACGTCGGTCCGCGCGGTGACGTTGACACCGCCGCGGCTCGACGGCCTGGCCGGCGTCGCGGACGTCGAGCACGAGCAGCAGGACGGCCACCCGGCCGTGCGACTCACGATCTCCCCGGACGCGGTCGACGAGGTGGTCGGCCGCCTGCACGCGGCCGGAGTCCACACGTTGACGATGCAGCCGCCCAGCCTGGACGAGCTGTTCCTCGACGCGTACGCCGACCCGCAGCTGCGGCGATGACGGTCAACGCGCTCGGCGCGATGCTGAGCATCCGGCTGCGCACCGGGTGGAAGCCGCTGCTCGCGTGGGTCCTGGGGCTCGGCGCCATGATGCTCCTCACGACCACCTCGATCAGTGGCCTCTATGACACGCCAGCCAAGAGGCAGAGCTACGCAGACGCGATCGGGGCCGGTGACGCGCTGATGGCCATCAACGGCAAGGTGGCCGGCATCGGCACGCTGGGCGGCATCGTCGCCAACGAGTTCGGCTTCGTCGCGTCGTTCGCGATCCCGTTGATGGCCATCAGCCTGGTGGCGGCCGCGACCCGCAAGGACGAGGAGCGGGGTCGGATGGAGGCGCTGCTGGCCGGACGGATCGGCCGCAGCGTGCCGCCCCTCTCCGCGCTCATCCTGACCGCAGGGGCGTTGCTGCTGACGGCTGCTGCACTGCTGCTCGGCCTCGTCGTGATCGGCGTCCCCGCGCCGGCCGCGCTGCTCTACGCCGTCTCGATGAGCGCCCTGGGCCTCACGTTCGCGGGTGTGTCGGCCGTGGCCGCCCAGCTGGTCGAACATGCGCGGGGCGTCTACGCCAGCGGGCTGAGCGCGCTCGTCGCGGCCTACGTCCTGCGCGGTGTCGGGGACGTCCGGCTGGGGGCGCTCACCTGGCTGTCGCCGTTGGGGTGGCAGGAGGAGACGCGAGCGTTCGGCGACGCGCGGTGGTGGCCGCTCGTCATCCCCTGCATGGCGGGGCTGGCACTCGGCACGGTGGCGGTCGTGGCGGCCGGACGTCGCGACCTCGGCACTGCGATGATCCGCCGCGGCGGGTCGTCGGCCGCCGCCTCGTCGTGGCTCAGGACGCCGTTCGGCACGGCGCTGCACCTGCATCGCGGCGCACTGCTCGGCTGGTCGGTGGCGGCCGTCGTCGTCGCCGGCATGCTCGGGTCGCTGGCGGACGCGGTGGTCGACGCGATCGCGGGCAACCCCTCGCTCGCCGCGGCCATGGGAGCCGGCGACGAACCGGGACTGGACGCCGTGCTCACCATGTCCGCGCTCTTCATCGCGCTCATCGCCGGTGGGTACGTGGTTCAAGGTGCCGGGGTGGTGCGTCACGAGGAGGCGTCCGGGCGCCTGGAGCTGGCCCTCGCCGGGGCCCGCACGCGCTGGGGGTGGCTCGGCGTCCACGTGGCGGTCGTGGCGTTCGGCGCGGTCGGCGTCATGACAGTGGGCGGCCTGGCCCTCGCCCTCTCGGCCGGGTGGTCCACCGGGCAGCTGGTCGCCGGGACGGTCACGGTGGCGTTGTCGGCGTACGTCCCTGCCGTGGCAGTGCTGGGTGCACTGTCGATCGTCACCTTCGGTGTCGCCCCGCGGCTCCAGCCCGTGACCTGGTTGGTCTTCGCTGCCGCGGCGCTGGTCGCCTACCTCGGCGACGCGCTGGGCATCAGTGAGCGTCTGCAGGACCTCTCACCCTTCCACTGGGTGGGCAGCCCTCCCCAGGCCGCCACGGACGGCACCGCGCTGGCTTGGCTGAGCGGGCTCTCGCTCGTGCTGCTGGTGGCCGCGCTCGCCGGGTTCCGTCGTCGCGACGTCCCGCGAGGCTGACGCGCCGGTCAGGCCCTGGCCAGCACGAGCACGGCTGCCAGCAGCCCGTCGTCCGTGGCCCGGACGTTGTTCTCGAGCCGACGCGTGAACTCCGGCCCGAAGACGACCTGCGGGCCGAGGGCACCCGGCCCGGGCACCGGCCCGAGCTGGGAGGTCCGGTCCTCGATGGCCTCCACCGTGAAGCCGGCTGCTCCGAGGCGTTCGGCGTAACGCTCCGGCGACTCGACGAAGGACGACCTGGCGTCGACGGCCCAGGGCAACGGGTACGGCAGGTCACCTGGTCCGGCCCGCATCTGGTCGAAGACGGCGAAGGCCGCACCGTGCTTGAGCACGCGGTGCACCTCGGAGAAGAGCGTGCCCTTGTCGTCGACGTTCATGCCGACGTGGATCATCATCGCGGCGTCGAAGGTGTCGTCGTCGAAAGGCATCGCGCCGCCTGGCGCGCGTACGAAGTTGACCCGGTCGGCCAGACCGGTGCGTTCGGTCAGCTCTTCCGCCGTCCGGACGAACTCGGGCGTCAGGTCGATGCCGGTCACGGTCACCGGGAGTGCTTCGGCGGCCCAGCGGCTCGGGCCCCCGATACCGCTGCCCACGTCGAGCAGGTGCTCACCGTCGCGCAGCCGAAGCTGCTCGAGCAGGTACTGCGTCGCGGGCGGACCGCCGGCATGCAGCTCGTCGAGCGGCGCCAGTTCGCGCACCCGCAGGTGCTGGACGTCGACGCCGTGGCGGGTCAGCGCCGTCACGATCCGATCGGTGAGGTCTCTCGCTCCGTCAGATGCGCCGTAGTGGCGGGTGACCAGGTCGTGAACGGTCATGGCGTACCTCCGGTCATGGTGGACCTCCTTGGCTGGACGGTAGGCCGGCTCCGGCCCGCTCCGGGTCGAGTTGTGGTGATACGTGCCGGGCTGTCGGTATCAAGGCAGGGCGCTGACACCTCATCCTCAGCGGCGCCGGGGCTTCCGGCGGGTGGCGCTCTCGTCCTGCTGCGCTCGGGTGGTGGACATGGTGACTCACGTGGGACCGGTCGAGCCACGACGGGTTGCCCGACGACGGATCTGGGTGCAGCACGTCGCTGTCGACGCGGACAAGCTGGAGCTCAGGGTCAGGGCGGCCCGGGCCAGGGGTGGTCTGACCCCGGCGCAGCAGGTCGTGGCCGACGGCGTCGACCGGTGCGTGCAGAAGGCCCGTGCCGCCGCCTTCCGCGAGGACCCGGTGCCCGGTCGGTTGGCGAACTGGTGGCGCGGCACGCTGGTCGAGGCGGCGTACCGCAACATGCACACGGCGCGGGCGCAGCTGATCGACCTGATGGACGCCGACGAGCTGCGAGCCGAGATCCCCATGGTCGTCGCCCGGGCGAACGCCGTCCTGCACCGCGACGACCCTCGACGGCTCACGGTGGAGGAGCTGCAGGGGGAGACCGTGGAGGGTCGGCGCGCCCTCATGCGTCGGCTCGTGGGCGACAGCTACGAGAAGCTGGACCTGGAGCACGCGCAGCTGCGCAGCTTCCGCAACATCCTGCTGTTCGCGGCCGTGTTCACCGCGATCATCACCGCAGGGACGATCTACTTCGTCTCTCGCAACCCGTCGCTGATGCCCCTGTGCTTCGACCGGGAGGTCCCGACCGACGTGGAGCCGCTCGCCACCACGGTGGCCGGCAAGAACTGCCCCACGGGCTCGGGAGCGGACGTCGGCCCGGCGGGCTCGGACATCCTGGTCGTCGCCGCTCTGGGCGCTCTGGGTGGCGCCCTGGCGGCCACCTTGTCCATCCGCAACCTCAAGGGCACCTCGACGCCCTACGACGTGCCGGTGGCGCTCGCCTTCCTCAAGGTGCCGCTCGGCGCACTGACGGCCATCCTCGCCCTGGTGGCGATCCAGGGGGACTTCGTCCCGGGCCTGTCGATCCTCGACTCCCAAGGCCAGATCCTCGCGTACGCACTGGTCTTCGGCTTCGCGCAGCAGGCGCTGTCGAGGCTCCTGGACCAGCGGGCACAGAGCCTGCTCGAGGGGCTGCCAGGCGGGGAGGCGACCGAACCGGCACCGCCCGGCGCCGCCCGGCTGCTGGCGCCGGTCATGCCGGTGGCGCCGGTCGTGCCGGTCGTGCCGGTGGCGCCGGTCGTGCCGCCCGCGTCGGCGCTCAGCGCTACGGCTGGCGCCACACCGACGGGCGACCGGCCGGTCGCCGAGCCGGAGGATGCGACGCAGCAGGACCAGCTCGCCTTGCTGCGCGAGACCGGCAACGACCGCCAGGACGTCGACGAGGCGGAGGAGGCGCGGCTCCTGGAGGCGGAGTTCGGGCCCCCTGACGCCCAGGGTGTCTACGGGGCGCCCGCCGCTTCGAAGGAGCGCTGATGACGGGAGTGGAGGACATGATCCGGACGGCGGAGCGCTCGCTCGGCACGACGGGGCGACCCAACCGGATCACGAGGTGGTACTCAGCGCGCAACGGCGCCATGTTCGCGACCGCGGCCTGGTGCGACCAGAGCGTCACCTTCTGGGCCAACGAGTCGGGGAACGCCGCCGCCGTCTGCTTCGGCCGGGACTACGCGTACACCGTGTGGCACGCGCAGCGGTTCTCGAAGGAAGGGCAGTGGCACGTCGACATCGCCGGCATCCGGCGCGGCGACATCGTCTTCTTCGACTGGGACGGCTCCAACCGCGTGGGCGCCATCGACCACATCGGCCTCGTCACCGGCGTCCGCAACGGTGCCATCTACACCATCGAGGGCAACACGTCCGACGGCTGCCGGCGGCGCGTCCGCTTCGCGTCCACGATCGTGGGCTACGGCCGTCCCGCCTACGCGAGCCGGCCGAGCGGCTCGGTGCGCGCAGTGCTGCGCACGGTGACCCGTCGGCGCGCGGGGGTGCCCACGGACACGGCGCCGCCTGGCTCGCCGATCCTGCGCAGCGGCAGCGCCGGCGTCACCGTCCGGCAGCTGCAGCGGTGCCTCAACGTCGTGCAGCGGTCCGCGCTCGAGGTCGACGGTGAGTTCGGACCGCTGACCGCGGCCGTCGTCCGCGCGTTCCAGCGTGCCTCGCGACTCCTCGTCGACGGCGAGTACGGCCCCAAGACGGCGGCCAAGCTGGCCGCGGCGCGTCGACGCCTGGGCTGAGGGGGCGTGCGCGCACCACTCGACCTGGCGCGTGAGGCTGGACCCGAGAACGCGCCCGGCTGACGCCTCGCACGCACTAGGGTGCGGACTGCCGGCCCCCGAGCCCCGAGGAGACCCACGTGCAGGACGACTTGTCACACCGCCTGGCGGAGATCGACATCTTCCGCGGCCTCTCGTCACGGCAGCTCAAGAAGCTGGCCGGCCAGGTCCGCGAGGTGCACCTGGACGACGGTCACACGGTCGCGTCGGAAGGGCGCGGTGCGCTCGGCTTCCACCTCGTCCTCGACGGCCACGCGACCGTCAGCAGCGGTGGCGTCGAGCGACGCACGCTCGGCCCCGGCGACTACTTCGGTGAGATCAGCCTGATCGACGGCAAGCCCCGTTCCGCCACCGTGGTAGCCAAGGGCCCTCTGCACACGGCGGTCATCGACAGCACCACGTTCCGGCCACTGCTCGAGGAGTCGCCCGACTTCGCGCGCAGCCTGCTGCTCGTGCTCTGCGACCGCATCAGGACGTTGGAGCAGCAGTAGCAGGCAGCAGGCCGGACATCTCCTCCAGCCACGCGGTGGCGCCGAGCTGGGAGAGCGTGCCCCAGGCAGCGGCGAGCAGCGGCTCGGCCTCCGTCGTCCGTCCCTGACCGAGCAGCCACCGGCCGTGCCGCCCTTGCGCCCGGGCCAGCTGGGGTGGTGACCCGTAGGCCTCGAACGCCGCGACGGCCGCGGCCAGGTCGTCGTGGACCTGGGCGTCGTCCGCTCCCTGCGCGATCCCGAGCTCGCCGCGCAGGAGCAGCAGGTGCGCCCGGAGCGCCGGCGTGACGTCCCCGGGCGGTAGGTCGCTGACCAGCTGGAGCAGCCGTCCTGCGAGCTCGAGGTCACCGGCGGTGAGGGCGGCCCGCATGGAGCGCGGCCACAGCACCGAGATGTCGCCGCGGGTGACCGAAGGGGTCAGTGCCTCGCCCAGGACCTGCGACGCCAGGCTCGCGGCCGCCGTCAGGTCACCCGCCAGGAGAGCCCGCTCCATCTCGACGTGGCGCTGCCACGCCTGCTCCTGAGGCTGCTCCGTCGGTGCCATCGGCTGCTGAGGTACCCGGGCCGGTAGTCCGGCATCGACCCGCCACAGGTCGACGGCCATGAAGGACGTCATCGAGCTGGGATCGTGCAGGCCGGCCTCCATCACCTCGGTGAGCAGCGAGTCCAGCCGGTCCCAGGAACCGTGCACCCACAGCGCCACCGCGAGGTTGCTCGACACGCCCTCGGCGAACGCGCGCAACCCGTGTGCCGCGGCCACCGCCAGGGCCTCCTCGCCCTGCTGCACGGCGTCGTGCGGCGAGGTCGGCAGCAGGATGTCGGCCTGGTTGCCCCGTGCGATCACGATGGAGCGCCAGTCGCTGAGCCGGGTCGACATGGTGAGCGCCTGGTGCGTCAGGGCTTTGCTCACCGTCCGGCAGCCGAGGATGGCCTCCAGCGTCGAGAGCGTGTGGATGCTGTGCGCCAGCGCCTGCTCGTCCTGGAGCTGCTCGCTCAGCCGTACCTGGTCGTGCGCCAGTCGCAGCGTCTCGGGATCCTGCGGGGTGCTGAACATGCGCAGCCGGACCAGCGAGTTGAGCAGCCGGAGGCGTGCCGCCTCCGCCCCCGACGCGTTGACGAGCGCCTCGTGTCGGGGCTGCAGCAGGTCGAGCGCCGCCGTCACCTCCCCGCGAGCCATGAGGGCGTCGGCCTGGGTGGCGGCGGCCTGGGCGGCCGCGACCCCCGTGCCGGAACCGCGCGACTCGAGCGCGACCAGGGCCTGACGCGCCAGCGTGAGCGCCGTGTCGAAGTCGCCGCGCACCAGGGCCGCCTCCGCGGCCTGCGCGTGCACCTCCGCCCTGGCCGTCGGGTCGTCGAGCCGGGAGGCCGCGGACCGGAACAGTCGTAGCCCGTCGGCGAAGGAGCCCAAGCAGCACGCGCGTGCGGCCGCCTGGGCCAGCACCTCCCCGGCTCTGCGTTGCAGCGCGGGGACGTCGTCGTCCTGCGGTCCTGACGCCGTCACCGCGTCCATCAGGTGCTGAGCGATGACGACGGCCAGCTCGTCGGCCCGCTCGGTCTGCGCGGCCAGGTGGTCCGCGACCATCAGGTGCTTCTCCTTGCGGTCGCGTCGGGACAGGGTGGCGTAGGCGACCTGGCGGACGACGGCCTGGACGAACCGGTAGTGTCCCCGCTCGGCCGAGAACCGGTCGGTCTCGGTGGCGACGACCTCCTTGCGCGCCAGCGACCCGAGCACGTCGTCCAGGTCCGACCGCTGCCCGCTCAGCACCTCGATGGCCTCCCGTGTGAACGACAGGCCGAGCACGCTCGCGTCGGCCACGATCCTCCGCTCGGCCGCGGTCAAGGCGTCGAGCCGGGCGGCGACGAGCGCGTGCAGCGAGGCTGGGGCCTCGATGCGCGACAGGTCGAGGTCCGCGTCAGGGCTCACCACGTGGCGGCCGTTGCTCACGCGGACGAGGGCACGGTCGACGAGCGCCCGCACGGTCTCGACCGCGTAGAGGGGCACGCCTTCGGCGCGGGTGACGAGCTGCTGCGTCGCCTCGGGCGGGAGGCCGTCGACGAGACCGCTCACGAGAACACGCATGGCGTCGTCCCCGAGCGGCTCGAGGTCGATCAGGGTCGCGCGCCGTCCCCCCAGTCCCGGACGACGTTGCAGGAGCTCAGGACGAGCGAGCAGCAGCAGGAAGATGGGCGCGCGAGCGGACGTCGCGACGTCGTCGAGGAAGTCCAGCAGCCCATCATCCGCGTACTGCGCGTCGTCCACCACGAGGACGACCGTGCGGTCGGGCTCGGACAGCCGCTCGAAGAACCGCGCCCAGGCAGCGAACAGGTCCTCGCGGCGGAAGTTGCCGTCCTGACCCAGCAGGGACGCCAGCCTCGGCCGCAGCCAGCCGCGCTCGTCGTCGTCGGGCACAAGGTGCCGCAGCGACCGTTCGAGCGCGTCGGCCGACTCGTCGGACGTCGACTCCTCCACGAGGCCGAGGCGTGCGCGAACCGCCTCGGCGAGCGCCCAGAAGGCCGCTCCGTCGCCGTAGGACAGGCAGCGCCCCTGGTGCCACATGACCTCGGAGCTGAGGCCGTCGACGTACTTGGAGAACTCCCAGGCCAGTCGCGACTTGCCCACGCCGGGCTCGCCATCCACCACGACGAGGCGTGGTCTGCCGGACTCGCCCGTGGCGTGGAACAGCTCCTTCACGAGTCGTAGCTCACGGTCGCGGCCGGTCATCGGCGCCTCGAGACCGTCGACCCGCCGCAGACCGCCGACGCCTGCCACGACGGATCCCGCGCGGAACAGCGGGACCGGTTCGGCCTTGCCCTTGAGCTGGTGCACGCCGACGTCCGAGTAGCTGATGGCGGCCGCCGTCAGGGCACGAGTGCTCGCGTCGACCCACACCTCGCCTGGCCGGGCCGCGCTCTGGACGCGCGAGGCGGTGTTCACGGGGTCACCCGCGACGAGGCCCTGGTCGGTGGCGCCGACGGTCGCCGACACCTCACCGGTGACGACGCCGGCACGCACCGCGAGCTCTGGCAGCTCCGTGCGCTCGGCGAGCTCGGCGACGCCGGAGATCAGCTCGAGAGCCGCTCGGACGGCACGTTCCGCGTCGTCCTCGTGCGCGGTCGGCACGCCCCAGACGGCCATCACGGCGTCGCCGATGAACTTCTCCACGCGACCGCCGTACCGGCGGACGACGGTGGTGCAGACCTCGAAGTAGCGGCTGAGCAGGTCGCGCACGTCCTCGGTGTCGCGCGACTCGGCCAGCGTCGTGTAGCTCACCAGGTCGGCGAACAGCACGGACGTGAGACGGCGCTCCGAGCTGTGCGGGCCCGCGCCACGGCCGGTGCCGGCCCCGGGAAGGTCGGCCTGGCCCGGGCCGACGGGGAACCCGCAGGACGAGCAGAAGGAAGCGCCAGGACGTAGCTCGGTGCCGCACCGGGCGCAGGACGGGGCGCGTCGCGCGGCGCCGCACCGGGAGCAGAACCGGTCCTCGGGCCGCAGCCCGGTGAAGCCGCAGGCTGCGCAGGTCACCGCAGGTCGGAGTCCTCAGCGCTCATGACCGGACAGTAGACCCGGCGACGAGGGCACGACAGGTGATCTGGGGATCGGATCCGCACGCCCGTGGCGGTGCTCAGTGTCCGCGTCCGACGGCTGCCTCCTGCTCGAGCTCTGCCAGCCAGGCGCTGGCGCCCAGGTCTGTGAAGGTCGTCCGGGCCGAGCGCAGCAGTGGCGCGGCCTCGTCCGTCCTGCCCTGGCTCAGCAGCCAGCGGCCCAGCACCGCCTCGGCGCGGGCCCGGTACGGAGGTGAGTCGAAGGTCTGGAACGCCTCGATGCCGTTGCGCAGGTCGGTCTCGGCGGACGCCGGGTCCCCGCCGTCCGCGATCGTGAACGTGCCACGGTGCAGCAGCAGGTGCGCTCGCAGGGCAGGTGACACCTCCCCAGGCTGGCGCTGTTCGACCAGGGACAGCAGGCGGCCGGCCAGGGACACGTCGTGCGCCATCAGCGCGCTCCGTGTCGCTTCCGACCAGAACATGAAGAAGTCGCCTCCCGTGACGCTGCCACTGTCGGCGTTGGCAAGCATGCCTTCGGCCATGGCGAGCGCGGCCGTCAGGTCGCCGGACGTCCGGTACCGCATCATGCGCAGGTGCTGCTGCCACGCCTCTTCCTGCAGGTCGTCGCTCGGTGTCAGCGGCACCTGAGCGGCCAGGGGTTCCAGGCCGGCGTCGACCCGCCACAGGTCGACGGCCATCACCGTGCTCTGAGACTGAGGGTCGTGGGGGATGGCGGGGTCCACCAGGTCCTGCATCACCGTGGAGAGTCGTTCCCAGCGTCCCGCGGACCACAGCGCCATGACGAGGTTGATCGCGATGGTTTCGCTGTGCGCGTGCAGCCCGTGCTCGCGCGCCGTCGTGACGGCGGACTCGGCGATCTCGATCGCGGCCTGCGGTGACCTGGCCATGTTCTGGTCCGTGAGGTTCCCTTGCGCGATCGCGAGCGTCCGCCAGTCGTTCAGCTGGAGACTGAGCTGCACCACGTGCTGGTACAGGGCCTGCGCCACCTCGTCAGACCCCTGGTAGCTCTCGACGGTGGCGAGGTTGGCGAGCGCCTGGGTGAGCTGTAGCCCGTCCTGCAGCCGTGACGCGAGCCGAACACGGTCGTGGGCGAGCTGCAGCGCGCGGGGGTTCGCCGGGTCGAAGTAGATGAACAGGAGCACCATCGCGTGGAGGATCCGCTGGCGTGCGGCATCCGCGTGTGGCAGCGCCAGGATGCGCGCGTACCGGTCCTCGAGCAGCGCGGCCGCGACGCTCTGGTCACCGGCGAAGATCAGGGCCTGGCCGTGGAGCTGGACGGCGCGTGCCGCTAGCAGAGGGTCTCCTGCCGCGTCGCGGAGAGCGAGCGCCTCCCCGCTCAGCTCCGACATGGTCGAGTACTCGCCGAGCACCATCGCGGCGTCGGCCGCTTCCTCCAGCAGCTCCACGCGTGTCGAGTCGTCGTCGCTGTGGCTGATCGCCAACCGGTAGAGCCGCAAGCCGTCTCGGTACGACCCCAAGGCGCAGGCGCGCGATGCCGCCTGGCTCAGGAAGCCGGCGGCTCGCCGGTGCAGCTCGGCCAGGTCTGGATCGTCCGCGCTGGAGACGCCGATGGCGTCCATGAGGTGCTGCGCCACCACGACGGCCAGCTCGTCCGACCGATCCGTCTGTGCGGCCAGGTGCTCGGCCACGAGCAGGTGGCGGACCTTGCGGTCACGCCTCGACAGCGTGGAGTACGCCACCTGACGCACCACGGCCTGGACGAAGCGGTACTGGCCGCGTTCCGCGGAGAACCGGTCCGTCTCGGTGGAGATGACCTCCTTGCGCGCGAGAGTGAGCAGCACGTCGTCCAGGCTGGGTCGGGAGCCGCTGAGAACCTCGATACCTTCGCGGGTGAACGACAGGCCGAGCACGCTGGCGTCGGCGACGACCTGTCGCTCGTCAGGGGTGAGGGCATCGAGTCGGGCCGCGACGAGCGCGTGGAGCGACGCGGGCGCCTCCATCTGCGACAGGTCCAGATGGGCTGCTTCGCTGACCACGTAACGACCACCGCTCGCAGTGACCAGGTCCCGGTCGATCAGCGCGCGCACGGTCTCGACGGCATACAGCGGAACGCCTTCTGCCCGGGCGACGAGCTGGTCGCGAGCGTCTGGAGGTAGTCCCTCGACGAGACCGTCCAGGAGAGCCGCCATGGCCTCGGCGGGTAGCGGCTCGAGGTTCACCACGGTGGCGCGTCGTCCCCCGAGCGCAGGACGGCCGTGCATCAGCTCGGGCCGGGCGAGCAGCAGGACGAAGATCGGTGTCCGCGCGGAGGTCACCAGCTCGTCGAGGAAGTCGAGGAACCCGCTGTCGGCGTACTGGCCGTCGTCCACGACGAGCACCACCGTGCGGCCGCCGTCCGAGACCCGCTCGAAGAACCGCGTCCAGGCGGCGAAGAGGTCCTCGCGGCTGAAGTTGCCACCGTGGCCGAGCAACGATCCCAGGCGAGGCTGCAGCCAGGCGCGTTCCTCGTCGTCGGCCACGATCTTCCTGAGCGACCGCGTGAGGGTGTCGCTCGACTCCGCAGAGGTCGAGTCCTCGACCAGGCCGAGCCGGGCGCGGACCGCTTCGGCGAGCGCCCAGTACGCGGCGCCGTCGCCGTAGGACAGGCAGCGTCCCTGGTGCCACATGACGTCGGAGCTCAGCCCGTCGACGTACTTGGAGAACTCCCAGGCCAGCCGGGACTTACCGACACCCGGCTCACCGTCCACGACCACGAGCCGAGGGCGGCCCGACTCCTCGGTGGCGTGGAACAGCTCCTTGACCAGGCGCAGCTCGCGGTCCCGTCCCGCCAGCGGTGCCTCGAGCCCGTCGACGCGTTGCAGTCCCCCGACCCCTGCCACGACCGCACCGGCCCGGAAGAGCTGTACCGGCTCGGCCTTGCCCTTGAGCAGGTGCTCGCCCTCGTCCGTGTACGTGATGGCCGCGGCGGTCAGCGCCCTGGTGTTGGCGTCGACCCACACCTGCCCGGACCTCGCCGCGCTCTGCACCCGTGAGGCGGTGTTGACCGGGTCGCCGGCCACCATGCCCTGGTCGGTGGCGCCGACGGTCGTCGAGACCTCGCCGGTCACGACACCGGCCCGGACGGCCAGCTCGGGCAGGCCCGTGCGCTCGGCGAGCTCGGCGACGCCGGACACCAGCTCGAGGCCCGCGCGGACGGCGCGCTCGGCGTCGTCCTCGTGCGCCGACGGCACGCCCCACACCGCCATCACCGCGTCGCCGATGAACTTCTCGACCGTGCCGCCGTAGCGGCGCACCACGGTGGTGCAGACCTCGAAGTACCGGCTGAGCAGGTCGCGCACGTCTTCGGTGTCGCGCGACTCCGCGAGGGTCGTGTAGCTGACCAGGTCGGCGAAGAGCACCGACGTCAACCGTCGTTCTGAGGACCCGCGACCCGAGTGGAGGTCGTCGTCCTCGGGAGCGGCCCGCGCCTGGCTCGGCAGCCGCGTGGCCGATGTCGACCGCCCGCACGAGGTGCAGAACTGCGCTGCAGCCCGCAGCTCGGCTCCGCATTCCGCGCAGGTCGCGTCGCCGCGGCTGGTGCCGCACTGCGGGCAGAACCGGTCATCCGGTCGCAGGTCGTCGAAGCCACAGGCGGCGCAGGCCATGGATCAGACCGTCGCGCCGTCGCCAGCTCTCATGATCGAACCCTAGCCGGGCCACGTGGCGCAGTCAGGAGTTCGGTCGATCGGCTCACAGCAGCCGGCGCACGTGGTCGGGCAGCAGGCCCGCCCACACGTCGGTCAGCGCCACGTGCAGGGCGCCGGTCACGACCGAGTCCTGCGCCAGTGGCGACAGCTCGATGCTCGGCGTGGTGAGGGTGAGCTCCTTGAGATGACGCGCGATCGCCTCCGGCAGCTGCTTGCCCGCGCGCGCGATGCCGCCACCGATGACGACGGCGTCCGGGTCGATGGCCAGCACCACCGGGGCGATCGCGCACGCGAAGATCTCGGCGATCTCGTCGACGACCGCGGCCGCGACCTCGTCGCCGGCGGACGCCGCCTCGAACAGCGCCGCCGCCTGAGTACCGTTGTCCGCGGCCGCCAGCCGTCGCGCCAGGTCGGACGCCGGGTGGTTGGTGGCCGCAGCGGTCGCGCGCTCGACGATCCCCTCGGCGCCGATGAGCAGCTCGAGCGGTCCCTTCTGGTCGGCCTCGATGCGACGGCGCTGCCCGGGGGAGGTGACGAAGCCGATCTCGCCGGCGGCGCCGGAGCGCCCGCGGTGCAGGCGCCCGTCGATGATGAGACCCGAACCGATGCGCTCGCCCCACTGCACGGCCAGGAGGGTCTGGTCGTCGGCGCGGGTGGCGCTGATGCCGAGGGCCGCGAGGTTCGCGTCGTTCTCCAGTCGCACGTCGCACTCGACGATCGAGCGCAGGTGCTCCACCAGGTGCACGGACGACCAGCCGGGGACGCCGGGGGCCAACGTGATCGTGTCGCGACGGGTGTCGACCAGCCCGGGGCTGCCGACCGTGACCGCGGCGACCTGGCCGGCGCGGACGCCGGCCTGCTGCAGCGCCTCGTGGAGCACCGAGGAGATGGTGCGGAGGATCTCGCCGGCGTCGCTGCGGCGTCCGGTGCGGCG
>DASSTJ010000187.1:0-8120 GCA_035707965.1 Actinomycetales bacterium | reverse complement strand
AGGTCACCCACCTCAGCCCGTCGCGCTACCTGATCGGGTCGATGACCTTCCGTCAGCAGGTCACCGACCGCATCGAGGCCCGTCTCTACCCGCCGTTGCTGTCGGGGGTGCGGACGATCGCGGACGCCGTCCGGCGGCTGCAGGACGGCAGCGTTCACCGCTACCTCACGTACGGGCTCGTCGGGGTGCTGGTCCTGCTGCTGGTCGTCGGGCTCACGTCGTGAACCAGCAGCCGGTGATGACGGCCGGGACCACCCTGGCGGCCGTCGTGGGACTCGTCGTCCAGACCGTGCTCCTGCTCGCGCTGGCGCCCGTGGTCGTCGGCATGATGCGCCAGGTTCGGGCCCGGCTGGAAGGACGGGTCGGCGCAGGCACCGGCCAGCCCTGGCGTGACCTGCGCAAGCTGGCGCGCAAGGAGCCGCTGAGACCAGCCGGCACCACGGCCGTCTTCCGTGCGGCGCCCTGGGTGCTGCTAGGCACCAGCGTGGTGGTGGCCGCCGTCGGCCCGTTCCTGTCGACCACCTCGCCGCTGGACCAGTTCGCCGACCTGTTCGCGGTCGTCTCGCTCCTGCTCCTGGGCACCGTCGCGATGGCCCTCGCGGGGCTCGACACGGGCACGCCGTTCGGCGGCATGGGTGCCAGCCGAGGCATCACCATCACCGCGATCGCCGAGCCGACGTTGCTGGTGGCCGGCTTCGCCCTCTCGTCGCGGGTGGGGTCGTCGAACCTCGCCGACATGGTCGCTGCCGGTGCCGCCGACCCGGGGCACGTGTTCTCACCCGTCAGCCTGCTCGCCGCGATCGCACTGGTCGTCGTCATCGTCGCGGAGACCGGGCGGCTCCCCGTCGACAACCCGTCGACCCACCTGGAGCTGACGATGATCCACGAGGCGATGGTGCTCGAGCACTCCGGTCGGGACCTTGCGGCCGTCGAGCTCGCGTCGGCCCTGCGGCTGACCCTCCTCCTCGGGCTCCTTGCCACGTTGTTCCTGCCGTTCGGCGTGGCGACCGCGGCAACAGCGGGAGCGATGGCGCTCTCGGCCGTGCTCCTCGTCGCCAAGGTGGCCGCGCTCGCAGCCCTGCTGGCCGCCGCCGAGGTCGCGTTGGCCAAGCTCCGGCTCTTCCGGGTGCCCGAGCTGCTGGCCGGTTCCTTCCTGTTCTCGACGCTCGCCGTCGCCGCCGCCTTCTTCCTGGGGCCGTGACGTGACGTACCTCATGACGATCAACCTGCTGAGCGGGGCGTTCCTGCTCAGCGCGGTGCTGGTGCTGCACCGACGCGAGCTCACGGCCGTCGTGCGGATCGTGGTGGCGCAAGGGGTGCTGCTCGCCGGGATCGCGATGGCGCTCGGCGTGCACCTGCGCGACGTCGAGATGTGCCTGGTCGCGGTCGGCGTCCTGGTGCTCAAGGCGGTCGTGGTGCCGTTGGTGCTGCAGCGTGCGGTGCGCAACGGCGCCGACGCCCGAGAGGCGCGGCCGCTGGTCAACGTCCCGGCGTCCATGGTCGCGGCCACGCTGCTCGTCCTCGTCGCGTTCCTGGCGAGCCGCCCGCTCATCTCGCTGAGCCCGACGCCGGCAGGCCGTGCGGTGCCGGTGGGTGTCGCCGTGATGCTCCTGGGCTTCTTCACGCTGGTCTCCCGACGCCGCGCCCTGTCGCAGGTGGTCGGCTTCCTGCTGCTCGACAACGGCATCAGCGCGACGGCGTTCCTGCTGACGGGCGGTGTGCCCCTCGTCGTGGAGCTCGGCGTGTCTCTGGACGTCCTGCTCGTCGTGATCGTGCTGCAGGTGCTGACCGCCCGCATGCAGAGCCTGCACGGGCGGACCGACCTCGACGAGCTGAGGGAGCTGCGCGACTCATGACCGCCGCCACCACCCTCGTGCCCCCGCTCGTCGCTCCCATCCTGGTGGCCGTCGTCGCCGCCGTCCGTGGGTGGTCGCGCTCGGTGGCCTGGGCCACCGTCGGGTCCGCCCTCGTCATCTTCCTGGCCGGTGTCGCCGCCGGGATCGGCGCTACCAGGGGCAACGACCCCGCCGTCGGCCAGCTGCTGCGGGCCGACTCCCTGTCCGCGGTGATGATGCTGGTGATCGGGGCGGTCGCGCTCGTGGCGACGTGGGCCTCGCGCTACTCGGTCGCCGCCGAGCTCGAGGCCGACGAGACGGATCTGGCGGGGGCCCGACGCTACGCCACGCTGGTGCCGCTGTTCCTCTCCGCCATGGTGCTCGCCGTCCTCGCGGCCAACCTGGGTGTGCTGTGGGCCGCGATCGCCGCGACGACGGTGGTCACGGCGTTCCTCGTGGGACACCGCCGCACGACGACGTCCCTCGAGGCCACGTGGAAGTACGTGGTCATCTGCTCGGTCGGGATCGCGATCGCCTACCTCGGGACCGTGCTCGCCTACTTCGCGGGCACGAGCGCCGGCCTCAGCGGCACGGCAGCCCTCGACTGGGTGTCGCTGTCCGCGCACGCGGCGTCGCTGGACCCCGGAGTCATGCGGCTCGCCTTCGCCCTGCTCGTCGTCGGCTTCGGCACCAAGGCGGGGCTCGTCCCTCTGCACAGCTGGCTCCCGGACGCCCACAGCCAGGCGCCGGCACCCGTGTCCGCGCTCATGTCCGGGGTCCTGCTGTCCGTCGGCGTCTACGCGGTCCTGCGGTACCGGACGATCGTCGAGCCGGTGCTCAGCCCGACGTTCGTCCGCACGGTGCTGCTCTCCATCGCACTCACGTCCCTCGCGCTCGCGGCGTGGCTGCTGGTGTCGCAGCGCGACTACAAGCGGATGCTCGCCTACTCGAGCATCGAGCACATGGCCCTGTGCACGGTGGGTGTCGCGGTCGGCACCCGCCTGGCCGTCGCGGCCGTGCTGCTCCACGTCGTCGGGCACGGCCTGGCCAAGGCGGTGCTGTTCTGCACCTCCGGACGCATCCTCGCGGCCACCGGCACGAGCCGCATCGCCGGCGTGCGAGGGCTGCTGTCGAGCCATCGCGCACTGGCTGCGGTCTTCGCCGTCGGCCTCGTCGCGCTGCTGGGACTGCCGCCGTTCAGCCTCTTCGCGAGCGAGGTGGCGCTCGTACGGGCCACCGTCGAGGCGGGCCTCGGCTGGGTGGCCGCGGCGGTGCTGGTGCTGGTGGTGCTCGCCTTCGTGGCGATCCTCGTGAAGGTCACCCCGATGCTGCTGGGCGGCCGGGACGACAGCACGCCAGCCGTCGCGACGGGCGACGTCCCGGCGTCGGTGGGCAGGACCGACGTCCCGATGCTCGCCGCTCTGGGGGCGCTGGTGGTCCTGGGGCTGGTCTCCTGGCCGCTGGGCACCCTGCTGGACAGCGCAGCCCAGGTGGTGATCGCGCGATGACGACTGGCGATGGCGCCCGGCAGGCGCCGGCCCACGTGACCGTCGTCGAGGCCGACCAGCTCGCGGGACGTGCGCAGGCGTTGCTGGACGGAGGCCACCGGCTGGCACTGGTCGCTGCCCACGAGGAGCCGGACGCCTTCCGCGTCGTGTACGCGTTCACCCCGACCGACGGGCCCGGTCGACACGAGCTGGTGCTGCGCACACCGCACGCTGAGCCGGCCGTGCCCTCGCTCGCCGCGATCTCGTTCAGCGCCGGCAGGTTCGAGCGCGAGATGCGCGACATGTACGGCATCGTGCCGCTCGACCACCCACTCCCTCGCCGGCTGATCAGGCACCGCACGTGGCCGCAGGCCTGGTACCCGATGCGATCTGACGCCGGTGAGCCACCGCCGTTCCAGGCCACCGACCCGTTCCCGTTCCTCACGGTCGGGGGTCCAGGCGTCTACGAGATCCCGGTCGGACCCGTCCACGCGGGCATCATCGAGCCCGGCCACTTCCGGTTCTCGGTCGTCGGCGAGACCATCCTCAAGCTCAAGGCGCGACTCTGGTTCACCCACAAGGGGATCGAGAAGCTCGCCGAGGGACGCCCGCTGGCGGAGGCGTTGCGGCTCGCCGAACGTGTCTCCGGCGACACGTCGTTCGGTCACGCGCTCGCGTACTGCCTCGCAGTCGAGGACGCCCTGGGCTGGTCAGTGCCCGAACCCGTGGCGCGGCAGCGCGCGCTGCTCCTCGAGATGGAGCGCCTCTACAACCACGTCACCGACCTGGGCGCGCTGTGCAAGGACGCCGGGCACGGCATCCTCGACGTCCATGCCCACCGGGTGCGCGAGCAGCTCGTCCGCATCAACGCGGAGGTGACCGGCCACCGGCTCCTGCGCGGAGCCGTGGTGCCGGGGGGCGTCCGGCTGAGGGCGCTCCCGGACGCGGCGCAGCTGCGCCGGCTGGCCGACGAGGTGGCCGAGATCGTCGGACTCGCCCTCGGTCACTCCGTCGTCCGCGACCGCTTCACCGGCACGGCCGTCCTCACCGAGGCGCAGGTGCGCGAGCTGGGCTGCCTCGGCTACGTCGCCCGGGCCAGCGGCGTCGACCATGATGCGCGGCGCACCCACCCGTTCCACGTCTTGACCCCCGAGGTCACGCCACCGACGTCGACGACCGGGGACGTGCTCGCCCGGTTCGAGGTACGTGCCCACGAGGTGAGCGCCTCGGCGGCGCTGCTCTCGCGCCTGCTGGACGGCGCCGCAGTGCGCGACGCCGCCATCGAGTCGCCGGGTCCCTCCGGAACGTCCGGGGCGGGCCTCGGCCTCGTAGAGGGCTGGCGCGGCACGATCGTGCACCGCGTGGAGATCGCGGCGGACGGCACCGTGAGCCGCCTCAAGATCGTCGACCCGTCGTTCCTCACCTGGCCGGCGGTGCCGGTCGCGCTGGCCGACACGATCGTCCCGGACTTCCCGCTGACGAACAAGAGCTTCAACCTGTCGTACGCCGGGAACGACCTCTGAGCCGGCCGGGCGTCAGTCGCGGGTCCGCAGCACGGCCGTGCTCATGAAGCGGTCGTGCAGGCCGCGCTGGTCCCTGTCCCAGACGAGCGCTGGAAGGGCCAGCGCGAGCAGCAGCGCACGGCCCACCGCCTGGGCGACCGTGGCTCGACCGCCGTCGACCCGAACGACGCGCAGGCCCATCAGCCGGTGACCGATCGTGCCGCCGGCGGACGCGACGAGCAGCACGTTCTCCACGGCGAAGACGCCGAGCGTCGCCCACTGGTCGCCGCCGAAGAAGCCGTAGGACACCACGAGGCACAGGGCCCAGTCCACGCACAGGGCGAGCAGGCGACGTCCGAAGCGTGCGATCGAGCCGCGACCTCGCTCCGGCAGCCCCAGCCGCCGTCCGGGGTAGTCGTCGGGGGCGCGGGTCGCCTGAGCCGGGCCCTCGAGCCACGAGCCGATCGCCTTCCGGTCCACCACGGACCTAGCGTAGGCGCTCGCGTAACGTGGCTGAAACACACGGGACACGGACGAGAAACCGCGGCTGCCTACCGTTCGTCGTGGCCGGTAACCCGGTGCAGCCCGGAGCCGCCTCACCACCAGCAACCGCGGCCCGACGCCCAAGGAGGACGGATGTTCAGCTCTGCCGACGAGGTCATGGCGTACCTGAAGGACCAGGAGGTCGAGTTCGTCGACATCCGCTTCTGCGACCTGCCAGGCGTCATGCAGCACTTCAACGTGCCGGCCGCGTCGGTCGACGAGCGCTTCTTCATCGAGGGCCAGATGTTCGACGGCTCCTCGATCCGCGGCTTCCAGGCGATCCACGAGTCCGACATGAAGCTGATCCCGGACTTCACGAGCGCGTACATCGACCCGTTCCGCAGGCGCCGCACGCTGAACCTCAACATGCACATCGTCGACCCGTTCACCGACGAGCCGTACAGCCGTGACCCGCGCGGCGTCGCGGCCAAGGCCGAGGCGTACCTGCGCACCACCGGCATCGCCGACACGGCGATCTTCGCCCCCGAGGCGGAGTTCTACATCTTCGACGACATCCGCTTCGAGACGAAGCAGAACGCCGGCTACTACTTCATCGACTCGATCGAGGGGGCGTGGAACACCGGTCGCGTCGAGGACGGCGGCAACCTGGGCCACAAGACGCCGTACAAGGGCGGCTACTTCCCGGTCAGCCCCGTCGACCACTTCAGCGACCTGCGGGACGACATCTGCGCCGTTCTCGACTCCCTCGGGCTGGAGGTCGAGAGGTCGCACCACGAGGTCGGCACGGCCGGGCAGGCCGAGATCAACTACCGCTTCGACGAGCTGTCGAAGTCGGCCGACAAGGTCATGCTCTTCAAGTACGTCGTGAAGAACGTCGCGCACCAGGCGGGCAAGACCGCGACGTTCATGCCGAAGCCTCTGTTCGGCGACAACGGGTCCGGCATGCACGTGCACCAGTCGCTGTGGAAGGACGGCGAGCCGCTGTTCTACGACGAGCGCGGCTACGGCGGCCTGTCGGACACCGCCCGCTGGTACATCGGAGGACTTCTGCGCCACGCGCCGTCCCTGCTCGCGTTCACCAACCCGACGACGAACTCGTACCACCGGCTCGTGCCCGGCTACGAGGCGCCGGTCAACCTCGTCTACTCGGCACGCAACCGCTCGGCGTGCATCCGCATCCCGATCACCGGGTCCAACCCCAAGGCGAAGCGCGTAGAGTTCCGGGTGCCTGACCCGTCGTCGAACCCGTACCTCGCGTTCTCGGCCATGCTGATGGCGGGCGTCGACGGCATCCGCAACCGGATCGAGCCGCCCGAGCCGATCGACAAGGACCTCTACGAGCTCCCCCCCGAGGAGCACGCGTCGATCGAGCAGGTGCCGGGCACGCTGGCCGAGGTGCTCGATGCTCTCGAGGCGGACCACGACTACCTCACCGAGGGAGACGTGTTCACACCAGACCTCATCGAGACGTGGGTCGAGTACAAGCGCACGCACGAGGTCGACCCGATCCGGCTCCGCCCGCACCCCCACGAGTTCGAGCTCTACTTCGACCTGTAACCGGACGCCGGAACGGGGAGTGCGTCATCGCCTGCGGTGACGGCACTCCCCGTTCCGGCTGCGACAGCGGCTTCGACCCCGGTCGGGACGGGGCCCGCTGAAGAAGGGTCAGCGCCGATACGATGGGTGGCATGTCCGACGCCTCAGTACCTCCCCGTGAGCCGCTCAGCGGTCCCAGGGGACGACTCGTGGCCGCACACCGCGATCAGCTGCTCGAGGTGCTGCGCCGTCACGGAGTCACGAACGCTGAGATCTTCGGCAGCGCAGCGCGCGGTGATGACAGTGCTGCCAGTGACGTGGACCTTCTCGTCGACTTCGCGCCCGGTACGGACCTGTTCGACATGGTTCACATCAAGGCTGAGCTCGAAGAAGTTCTCGGCGCACCGGTGGACCTCATCCCCCGGGACGGCCTGAAGGATCGCGTACGTGCTGCGGCCGTCCATGACCTGGTGGCCTTGTGAGTCGTCCGGACAGCGCCCGCCTGGACGACATAGCGGACGCCATCACCGCAATCCGCGCGCACCTCGACTACGGCCCCATCACCGTGGCGATCGTGATGGACGCAGTCGCGATGCGGCTCTTGGAGATCGGCGAAGCAGTCAAGGGCCTCAGTCCGGAACTCATCGCGACCGAGCCCGATGTCGATTGGAGCGGCGCCGCCGGCATGCGCGACTTCCTCGCGCACCACTACTTCGCCACACGCACCGACATCATCCAGCTCACCCTTGACAGGCGTCTGCAGCCGCTCTGGGAGGCGGTAGCTCGCATGCGTTCGCGGACCTCGGACGACGGCAACAGCTGAGCGACGATCCGCACGCGCGGCCACCGTCGCCCGTTCGGGCCAATCGTCGTAGAAGCGGCGGGGATCGCCATCGTGAAGCGGTCGGCTTACTTCAGTGGCGCCCGTGATCACGGGTGAGCTGAAGGGCAAGATCGACCGCGTCTGGGACGCCTTCTGGTCCGGGGGCATCAGCAACCCGATGGAGGTCATCGAGCAGATCACCTACCTGCTGTTCATCCGGCGGCTCGACGACCTGCAGACGCTCGCAGAGAAGAAGGCGCGCCTGCGCGGCGGCGTGATCGACAACCCGGTGTTCCTCCCCGGCCAGTCGCACCTGCGGTGGAGCCACGTCAAGAACGCCTCGCCCGAGGTGATGCACCGGACCATCGCCGACCAGGTCTTCCCGTTCCTCCGTGAGCTCGGCACCCAGATCGGCGGCGACGGCTCGACCTAC
>DASSTJ010000186.1:0-23275 GCA_035707965.1 Actinomycetales bacterium | reverse complement strand
GAGAGCTCACCACCGTCCCTCTTGGTGCGGATGACGTCCACGGCGTCGAAGGCTTCACTCATGCGGTTGATCCTCGCTCACTGCTCGGTCTCGCGGGGTGTGCCGACCCGGTTCCCGGTCGGCGTTCGCGAACGGCGTACTCGTCGGGCGTCAGCGCGCGAGGTCCTCGGCGCCGAACGCCTGGGGCAGCACCTCGCTCATCGGCAGCACGCCCTCGGGTGTCTCGACCAGCAGGTCCGGGCCGCCGTTCTCCCACAGCAGCTGGCGGCAGCGCCCGCACGCCATCAAGGGGTCGCCCTTCGCGTCGACGCAGCTGACCGCCACGAGCCGACCGCCTCCGGTGACGTGCAGCTGGCTCACCATGCCGCACTCGGCGCAGAGCCCCACGCCGTACGACGCGTTCTCGACGTTGCAGCCGGTCACGACCCGTCCGTCGTCGACGAGCCCGGCCACCCCGACCTTGAAGCCCGAGTACGGCACGTAGGCGTGCTGCATGGCGCTCGCCGCAGCGGCCCGCAGCGCCGGCCAGTCGACGTCCACTCCGCCTGCCACCGCCGCCGGCTCCTGCTCGGCCTCGCTCACTACGACCCCTGCCCTCGCCGGTAGGCCAGACCGTCGGCGGCAGGCATGCGCAGCCGTTGCGACGCCAGCGCCAGCACCAGCAGCGTGGTCACGTAGGGCACGGCGCCCGTCAGCTCAGCCGGCACCTCGTCGCTGACCAGGTAGTAGACGAGCACGATGACGCCCGAGGCGACGGCGATGATGCCCTGGGCGACGCGCCGTCGGTACAGCTGCCACAGCCCGACGAGCACTACGACGATGGCCACCAGCAGAAGAAGCGCGTGGACGGAACCGCCACCACGCAGCTGCAGCGCGTCGGAGAAGCCGAACAGGCCGGACCCGGCCGCCAGCAGGCCAGGTCGCCAGTTGCCGAAGATCATGGCGGCGAGACCGATGTAGCCGCGGCCCCCGGTCTGGCCCTCCTGGTAGAAGTTCGAGGCCGCCAGGGCGAGGGCCGCACCGCCGATGCCCGCCAGGCCGCCCGACACCACCACAGCCACGATCTTCGTGCGGTAGACGTTGATGCCGAGCGACTCAGCCGCCACCGGGCTCTCGCCGCACGAGCGCAGACGCAGTCCGAAAGCCGTGCGCCACAGCACCCAGTACGTCAGCGGGAACAGCAGGATCGCGAGGATCGTGATCCAGGACAGGTTCGTCAGCAGACCGCGGAGGATGCCTGCCACGTCCGAGACGAGGAACCAGTGGTGCCTCTCGAGCGAGCCCAGAGGGTCGCCGATGCCCGGGACGCTGAAGCGACCCATGTCGTGGACCGGCGGGCTCTGCTTGGTGCTGCCGCCCGGCTTGCCCTCGAACAGAGCCTTCGACAGGTACTGGGTCGCGCCCAGGGCCAGGATGTTGATCGCGACACCGGACACGATGTGGTCCACCGTGAAGATGACCGTCGCGATGGCGTGCAGCAGGCCGCCGATGGCGCCGAAGATGATCGCGGCCACCAGCCCGGCCCACGGCCCCCACTGGTAGCCGGCCCAGCCGGCGCCCCACGTGCCGAGGATCATCATGCCCTCGAGGCCGATGTTGACGACGCCTGCGCGCTCGGACCACAGACCACCGAGACCCGCCATGGCGATCGGCACGGCGAGAGCGAGCGCGGCACTGATCGCGCCAGCCGCTGTCAGGTCCGTCGCTCCGCTGACCTGGCGGACGACGGACAGCAGCACGATCAGACCGAGCACGGCCAGGGCGATGAAGCGCAGGCTCGTGCGACTCGCGCGCTTGCCCTCCGACCGGCCGGCGGGCGCCGGGCTGGTGTCCGTCGACGTGATGGCGCTCATGCCGTGGCTCCGCTCGAGACGACGGGTGGCTCGCTGGTCTCACCGAGCGCCTTGCCGACGTTCCGCTGCTCCTGCACCAGGCGGTAGCGGCGCACGAGCTCGTAGGCGATGACGACGCTGAGCACCGTGGCGCCCTGGATGATCGTGACGATCTCCTTCGGGACGCCCTCGAGGTCGAGGATCTGCGACGACTGGTCGAGGAACGCCCACAGGAGGGCGCCGAAGGCGATGCCGACCGGGTGGTTGCGGCCCAGCAGTGCGATCGCGATTCCGGTGAAGCCCAGCCCGGTCGGGAAGTCGAGGCTGTAGGAGTAGGACTGCCCGAGCAGCTGGGGCATGCCCACCAGCCCGGCGACGGCGCCCGACAGCAGCATCGCGACCACGAGCATCTTCTTGACGTCCACGCCGCTGGCCACCGCTGCCGTCTGCGACCAGCCGGTGGCGCGGAGGTCGAAGCCGAAGACGGTGCGGTTCAGCAGCACCGAGTACCCGACGCCGACTCCGATGGCCACGATGATGAGGCCGAAGACCTTCATGCCGGCGTCCGGGATCAGCGGGATGCCGGGCACCTGTGAGGACTTCGGTATCGGCTTCGTGCCGATGTTGTTGCTGCCCTGTGTCTGCACGGCCAGTCTGCCTGGTCGCAGCAGGTAGGCGATGATCGCCGTCGAGATGGCGTTCAGCATGATCGTGCTGATGACCTCGCTGACGCCGCGCCAGGCACGCAGCAGGCCGGCGATGCCCGACCACATGGCCCCGACCGCCATCGCGACGAGGATCATCAGGACGATGTTGATCGGACCCGGCAGCGCGACGTTGCCGCCGATCGCTGCAGCCGCTAGGGCCGCCAGCCGGTACTGGCCGTCGACGCCGATGTTGAACAGGTTCATCTTGAAGCCGATGGCGACCGCGACCGCCGACAGGTAGTAGTAGGTCGCGGTGTTGACGATCAACGCCTGGGTGCGCGGCTGGCTCGCGTAGTCGACCATCTGCTTGATGGTGTCCAGCGGGCTGTACCCGCTGATGACCAGGACGACGACGGCGATGGCGACCGCGAAGACGAGGGCCAGCACCGGCGCCACGAGGGCGAGACCGATGCGCCCCGGGTCGAGACGGCTCTTCACAGCGACTCCCCAGATGCGTTCGGACCGGGTTGGCTCGGTTCCTGCACGACGTCGGCCGCGGCGGCGCCGGGCGCGTCCGCGTCGGGTGTCGCGAGCCGCTGCGCGACCGGGTCGGGTGCCGGTGCCGCCGGCTCGTCGACCGACCCGGCGCCCGTCATGGCGGACCCCAGCTGCTCCGGCGTCACCGTGGCCGGGTCGGCGTCCGCCACCAGACGGCCGCGCAGCATGACCTTGATGGTGTCGGACAAGCCGATGAGCTCGTCCAGGTCGGCGCTGATGAGGAGCACAGCCAAGCCGTCACGACGGGCGCGGCGGATGTGCTCCCAGATCGCCGCCTGCGCGCCGACGTCCACACCACGCGTGGGGTGGGCGGCCACCAGCAGCTTGGGCGAGCCGCTCATCTCGCGACCCACGATGAACTTCTGCTGGTTGCCACCAGACAGCGAGTTGGCGGTGACGTCGATGCCCGGCGTGCGGACGTCGTACTCGTCGACGATCTGGTCGGTGGAGCTGCGCGCGCCCCGACGGTCGATCCAGACGCCCCGCGAGTTCGGCTTCTCCGTCTGGTGCCCGAGGATGCGGTTCTCCCAGAGGGGCGCCTCGAGCAGCAGGCCGTGGCGACCCCGGTCCTCAGGGATGAAGCCGACGCCGAGCTCGCGGCACTTGCGCGTGCCCCAGCCGGTGATGTCGGTGCCGTCGAGCTCCAGCCGCCCGCCGACGAGCGGCAGCATGCCGACGATCGCCTCGACGAGCTGCGTCTGGCCGTTGCCCTCGACGCCGGCGATGCCCAGGACCTCGCCGGCGTGGATGGTCAGGTCGACGTCCTTGACCACCTCGCGGCCGTCGGCGTCGACCACGGTGAGACCACGGCCTTCCAGCACGACCCGGTCGGTCACCGTGGACTCACGCGTCTCGGGGGACGGCAGCTCGCTGCCCACCATCAGCTCGGCCAGCTGCGACGCTGTCACGTCACGCGGCAGCACCGTGGCGACCGTCTCACCTCGACGGATGACGGTGATCTCGTCCGCGATCTCGAGCACCTCGTCGAGGTGGTGCGAGATGAAGATCACCGTGAAGCCCTCGCCGGTCAGCTCCTTGATGGCGCCGAACAGCCGACGGACCTCCTGCGGCACCAGCACCGCGGTCGGCTCGTCGAGGATGAGGATGCGCGCCCCTCGGTAGAGGACCTTGAGGATCTCGACGCGCTGCCGGTCACCGACGCCCAGGTCGGCGACCAGGGCGTCCGGGCGCACGTCGAGCCCGTAGGAGTCCGAGATCGAGCGAATGCGCTCGCGGGCGGTGTCGAAGTCGATGCGGCCGCCGGTCTTCGTCGGCTCGCTGCCGAGGACGACGTTCTCGAGCACCGTGAAGTTGTCGGCCAGCATGAAGTGCTGGTGGACCATGCCGATGCCCGCGTCGATGGCGTCGCTCGGCGTCGCGAGCGTGAGTGGACGCCCGTCGATGCTGATCGTGCCCTCGTCCGGCCGCTGCATGCCGTAGAGGATCTTCATCAGCGTCGACTTGCCGGCGCCGTTCTCCCCCACGATCGCGTGGACGGAACCCCGCCGCACCGTGATGTTCACGTCGCGGTTCGCCACGACGCCCGGGAACCGCTTGGTGATGCCCTGCAGCTGGACGGCGATCTGGCCCCCACCCGACACGGGTGCAGGGCCGGCCTCGGTGACAGCGGCTGGCATGGTGGCTCCTTCTGCGGCGCGGGAGTGGCGGCGTCAGGCTAGGCGGTTCTGCGGGCGAGGAACAGACACGTCGGGCCCGAGGACGTCACCGTCCCCGGGCCCGACCGTCGTGCAGGATCAGAGGACTGACTCAGCTGACGCTGTCCGGCACCTTGATCTCGCCCGAGATGATCTTCTGCTTGAAGTCGTCGAGCTTCGACTTGATGTCGTCGACCTTGCCACCGGAGGTGGAGTAGTCGACGCCGCCGGCCTTCAGGTCGAAGGTCTGCGTGCCGCTGAGTGCGCTGCCCTTGGTGACCGACTGGATGAAGTTGTAGACGGCCACGTCGACCTTCTTCACCATCGAGGTGAGGATGACGTCCTTGAGGGCCGCGTCGACGGTGTTGTACTGGTCGGAGTCGACACCGATCGCCAGGGCGTTCGCGTCCTTCGCGGCCTGGAACACGCCGAGGCCCGAGGAGCCGGCGGCCGCGAAGACGACGTCCGCGCCGCCCTGGTACATGCCCTGCCCAGCGACCTTGCCCTTGGCCGGGTCCTGGAAGCCGCTGAAGTCCGGCGGCTGGGTGAGGTACTTGTTGTCGATCTTGATGTCGGGGTTCACGGCCTTGACGCCCGCGTCGAAGCCGGCCTGGAACTTCTGGATCAGCGGCACGTTCACGCCACCGACGAAGCCCACGTGGTTCGTCTTCGTCTTGAGGGCGGCCGCGGCACCGACGAGGAAGGAGCCCTCGTTCTCGGCGAACACCAGGTCGGCCACGTTCGGGGCCTGGATGCTGGCGTCATCCACGATCGCGAAGTGGACGTCGGGGAAGTCGGCGGCGACCTTCTTCAGGGCGGTCGCGTACGCGAAACCGACCGCGATGACGGTGTTGTAGCCACCCTGGGCGAGCAGGCGCAGCCGCTCCTCCTTCTGGGCGTCCGTCTCGCCGGGCTTCGCCTCGAGCTCCTTGGTCTCGACGCCGAACTCCGACTTGGCCTTCTCGAGGCCCGCCGCAGCAGCGTCGTTGAACGACTTGTCGCCTCGGCCGCCGATGTCGTAGGCGAGACCGACCTTGACGTCGCTCTTCTTGGCGCTCGTGCTCGAGCCGCTTGCCGACGGCGAGGCGTTGTCGTCGTTGCTGCCGCAGGCCGCGAGGACCAGTGCGGAAGCGGCGACGAGAGCCGCCACCTTCATGGTGCGTCGCACAGGGTGCTCCTTCTTCTCTTCGTCCAGAGGCACCGCGAACCGGCCCTCGTCCGGACGCAGACTCTACCCTTCGAGAGGCACTTGTCAGGCCTGCCGAAAGTCCTTGCCCGAACCGTTATCCGACCAAACGGTGGACGGGATCGTTGTCAGATCTCGCCGTGGCGTAGCGCCTCGACAGCCGCTTGGGCAAGGAGCGCGGCACCGATGACGACGCTGCTGTCGTCGACCCGCAGGTCACCCTGGTGAAGGTCGTAGGTGCGGCCGCCCGGGGTGCGCGTGCCGAGCCGCAGCAGGGCCCCCGGCACCTCCTCGAGGAACCAGGCGAAGTCCTCGCCGCCCATGCTCTGCTCTGCGGGACGCACGCCGTGCTCGCCGAGCACCGTGGCCGCGGCCCGCTCCAGCAGCGCGGCCGACACCGCCTCGTTGACCACCGGCGGCACGCCCCGGACGTAGTCGACCTCGGCTCGCACGCCGTACGGCGCGACGACCTCGTGCACCAGTCGCGTGACAACCGCTTCGGCGCCGTCCCACGCGGACACGTCCAGCATGCGCACGGTGCCGGCCAGCTCGCCGAACGCCGGGATGACGTTGCGCGCCACGCCGGCCCGCACGACGCCCCAGACCATGCTGACCGCCGCGCGCGGGTCGATGACGCGCGAGAGCGCCGCGGGGACGTCGGTCACGACCTTCGCCAGCGCGTAGGTGAGGTCGTCGGTCAGGTGCGGTCGCGACGTGTGGCCGCCCCGACCGGTGAGCCGCACGTGCACCGAGTCGGAGGCAGCCGTGATGGGACCTTCGCGCAGGCCGACGGTGCCGACGTCCAGCGACGGGTCGCAGTGCAGGGCGAACACCCGGCCCACGCCTGCGAGCCCTCCGGCGGCGAGCACGTCGTGCGCCCCACCCGGCATGACCTCCTCGGCGGGCTGGAAGATCAGGCGCACGCGGCCGGGCAGGCGCCCCTCCCGGTGCAGGTCGTGCAGGGCGAGCCCGGCGCCGAGCAGAGCGGTGGTGTGGACGTCGTGCCCGCACGCGTGGCACACGCCCGCGACCCGCGAGGACCAGGGGTCCGCCGTCACGTCGTCGAGCGGGAGGGCGTCCAGGTCAGCACGGAGGGCGAGCAGGGGTGCTGCCGTCACCGGACCCGTCTCCGCGAGCAGCCCGGTGCCGGGCAGCAGCTGCACCGCGAGACCGTGCTGCTCCAGGTGCTCGGCGACCAGGTGCGTCGTCCGCTTCTCCGCCCAGGCCAGCTCGGGGTGGGCGTGCAGGTCGCGACGGAACGCCACGAGGTCGTCCGCGCGCGGCAGTACCAGGGAGGCGGCAGCCCCACCCAGGGTCAGGGCGGCGGCAGGGGACGGCGAGGTCTCGGTCACGGTGCCGGTCAGGCTATCGCCCGGCACGAGCGCCCGCCGTGCGGCTCCGCCCTGCTGCGACGTGCTGGAACTTGGTCAACCTTGTGTACGTCAAGAGCGCGCTTGGCGTACACAAGGTTGACCAAGTTCCAGGAAGCCGCGGCTCAGAAGGCGTCGCGTGGGACGTACGTGCCCCAGACCGCGCGGAGCGCGTGGCAGACCTCGCCGACGGTCGCCCGAGCGCGCAACGCCTCCTTCATGGGGAACAGCACGTTGTCGCTGCCCTTCGCCGCCTCCTGCACGGCAGCGAGCGCACGGTCGACGGCCGCCTGGTCACGCTCGGCGCGCAGCGTCGCCAGCCGGGCTGCCTGCTCGGCCTCGATCGCCGGGTCCACCCGCAGCGGCTCGTACGGCTCCTCGTCGTCGATCGTGTAGCGGTTGAGCCCGACGACGACCCGCTCGCCGTCGTCGATCTGCTGGGCGATCGCGTAGGCGGACCGCTCGATCTCGGACTTCTGGAAGCCCTCCTCGATCGCCGCGACCGCACCACCGCGGTCGTCGACGGCCTGCATGAGCTCGCGAACGGCGGTCTCCAGGTCGTCGGTCAGCGACTCGACGACGTACGAGCCCGCAAACGGGTCGACGGTCTTCGTCACGTCGCTCTCGTACGCGATGACCTGCTGCGTGCGCAGCGCCAGCCGCGCCGCCTTCTGCGTGGGCAGGGCGATCGCCTCGTCGTACGAGTTGGTGTGCAGGCTCTGCGTGCCGCCGAGCACCGCGCCGAGCGCCTGCAGCGCCACACGCACCAGGTTCACCTCGGGCTGCTGCGCGGTCAGCTGCACTCCGGCAGTCTGCGTGTGGAAGCGCAGCATCTGCGACTTGGGGTTCCTCGCGCCGAACTCGTCCCGCATCAGCTGTGCCCAGATGCGGCGGGCTGCCCGGAACTTCGCCACCTCCTCCAAGAAGGTGGTGCGCGCCACGAAGAAGAACGACAGTCGGGGAGCGAAGTCGTCGACGTCCAGGCCGGCGTCGACCGCTGCCTGCACGTACGCCTTGGCGTTGGCCAGCGTGAACGCGACCTCCTGCGCGGGCGTCGCCCCTGCCTCGGCCATGTGGTAGCCCGAGATGCTGATCGTGTTCCACCGCGGCAGCTCGGTGCGGCAGTAGGCGAACGTGTCAGCGATGAGGCGCAGCGACTCCTTCGGCGGGTAGATGTAGGTACCCCGCGCGATGTACTCCTTGAGCACGTCGTTCTGGATCGTGCCGGTCAGGCTGCTGCCGTCGAAGCCCTGCTCCTCGGCCACCAGCTGGTACAGCAGCAGCAGCACCGAGCCCGGCGCGTTGATCGTCATGGACGTCGACACCTCGCCGAGCGGGATACCGTCGAAGAGCAGGCGCATGTCGTCGATCGAGTCGATGGCCACGCCGACCTTGCCGACCTCGCCGTGCGCGATGGCCTCGTCCGAGTCGAAACCCATCTGCGTGGGCAGGTCGAACGCGACGCTCAGGCCGCCGGTGCCGGCCTTGACGAGCTGGTGGTAGCGCTCGTTCGACTCCTTCGCCGTGCCGAAACCGGCGTACTGCCGCATGGTCCACGGTCGCCCGGTGTACATGCTCGGGTAGACGCCGCGCGTGAAGGGGTAGCCGCCGGGATCACCGAGCTGCTGGGCGGCGTCCCACCCCTCGAGGGCGTCGGGACCGTAGACCTTCTCGAACGGCAGCCCGGACTCGGTGCGGCCCTCCAGCTCGTCGGGCGCTCGTCCGGACGTCGGGTCAGCCATCGGTGGAGCTCCTTGGGCCTCGGCGGTGGGACGTGCGCGACACGGCGGTCCGCACCGCGCTGAGCGTATCCGCGCCCACCGGCGCAGGACGTCGTCCGGTGCGCAACCTCACACGCACCAGCCGCTCACCCACGGGAGCGGCCGTCTCAGGCAACGACGTCCCTGGACGTCACCGCTAGAGCAGCTCGGGGTGGGTGCCGCGCAGCCGGTCGACGAGCACCTTGACGTCCTGCGCGCACGCACGGTCGGCGACCAGCAGCGCGTCCGGCGTGTCGACGACCACGACGTCCGACACGCCGAGCAGCGCCACGAGCCGCCCGGACGTCGACACGACGACGCTCCGGGCCGCGTCGTGCGTGACGACGTCCACCTCGCCGAGCACCTGCGCGCCGTCCTCGCCCGGCGGCAGCAGCGCCGACAACGAACGGAAGTCGCCGATGTCGTCCCAGCCGAACGAACCAGGCACGACCGCGACGCGGCCCTCGGCAGCGGCCGGCTCCGCGATGGCGTAGTCGATCGCGATCTTGGGCAGGCCGGGCCACACCGCGCCGAGCACCTCCTCGCGAGCGGACGAGTGCCAGGCATCCGCGATGGTGCGCAGGCCGGCGGCGAGCGCCGGCTGGTAGCGCTCGTAGAGCTCCATCAGCGTCACGGCCCGCGCCACGAACATGCCGGCGTTCCACCGGTACCGCCCGCTGTCGACGTAGCGACGGGCCGTCTGCTCGTCCGGCTTCTCGCGGAACTCCGTGACGCGCAGCGCCGACGGTGCACCGGGGACGTCGAGGGGCTCGCCGGAGCAGACGTAGCCGAAGCCGGTGGCCGGGTAGGTCGGTGTGATGCCCACGGTCACCAGGTGACCGGCGCGGGCCGTCGCCACGGCCTCGGCGACGACGCGCCGGAACACCGTGTCGTCCAGCACGACGTGATCCGCCGCGAACGATCCGACGACGGCATCGTCGTGCCTGCGGGCCAGCACCGCTGCAGCCAGCCCGATCGCCGCCGCCGACTCGCGGGGCGACGGCTCCACGAACAGGTCGTCGTCCGGCAGGGCCGGCAGCTGGCGCGCGACTGCCGCCGCGTGCTTGGTGCCGGTCACGACGCAGATGCCCTCGGAGACGGGGGCCAGCCGGTCGACCGTCGCCTGGATCAGCGACCGGTGGCCGCCGAGCAGCTGCAGCAGGAACTTGGGCTGCTCCGCCCGCGACAGGGGCCACAGCCGGGTGCCGGCACCGCCTGCCGGGACGATCGCGTAGAAGCCGCCGTCGCTGGTCATGGACGCCGACGCTAGCGGAGCCGGGGGCTCCGGCCCGGACGCGCAGGGCGGGTCGCGCTCGTGGGCAGGGCGGTGGGTGAGTGGACCGTGCTGTTGATCACAGCGGCGGGGGCGACGCCCAACGGGCGATCCGACGTCACTACAGTGGCTCCGTCGTGGACGACGCCGTCCACCCTCGTCGCGCCAGCCGACGACCCGCCCGCGCTCGAGCGCCGGGCCAGGTAGGGACAGCGCGTCGCCGCTCAACTGAAAGCTGGAGGGAGCTGTCGTGCCCCAGGCACCCGCAGGCACGCTGTACCGAGGCCACGGGGGGATGTGGTCGTGGGTCGCCCACCGGGTGACCGGCGTCCTGATCTTCTTCTTCCTCTTCGCCCACGTGCTCGACACGGCTCTCGTGCGGGTGTCCCCCGAGGCGTACAACGCCGTGATCGGCACCTACCGCAACCCGATCGTCGGCCTGGCCGAGGCGGGTCTCGTGGCAGCGATCATCTTCCACGCGTTCAACGGCGTGCGGGTGATGCTGATCGACTTCTGGTTCTCCGGTCCTCGCTACCAGAAGCAGATGCTCTGGGTCGTCGGCGTCCTCTGGGTGGTCTTCTTCGTGCCCTTCGTCATCCGTCACCTGACTCACGTGTTCGGCTGAGGGGGACGCCATGAGCACCATCAACACCATCGACGCACCGCGCACGCGGTTCCGTCGCAGCCGCGCCACGCGCAGCAACTTCGAGCTCTACTCGTGGGTATTCATGCGCGGCTCGGGCGTCGTGCTGATCGCCCTGGTCTTCGGTCACCTCTTCGTGAACCTCATGATGGGCCAGGGCATCAAGTCCATCGACTTCGCGTTCGTCGGCGGCAAGTGGAGCAGCCCGTTCTGGCAGACCTGGGACCTGCTCATGCTGTGGCTCGCGGAGCTGCACGGCGTGAACGGCGTGCGCACGGTCATCAACGACTACGCCACCAAGACGAGCACGCGCATCGTGCTCAAGACGCTGCTCGTGCTCAGCGCGATCCTCATCATCTTCTTGGGCACGCTCGTGATCTTCACCTTCAACCCGTGCCCGGCCGACGCGCCCGCGAACCTGCTGCCGTCGCTGTGCACCAAGTGAGGAACTGATGCAGACCCACACCTACGACGTCGTCATCGTCGGAGCCGGCGGCGCGGGCATGCGTGCGGCGCTCGAGTCGAGCACCCGGGTGCGCACCGCGGTGCTGACGAAGCTCTACCCCACGCGGTCCCACACCGGCGCGGCCCAGGGCGGCATGTGCGCCGCCCTCGCGAACGTCGAGGAGGACAACTGGGAGTGGCACACGTTCGACACCGTGAAGGGCGGCGACTACCTCGTCGACCAGGACGCGGCCGAGATCATGTGCCGCGAGGCGATCGACGCGGTGCTCGACCTCGAGAAGATGGGCCTGCCGTTCAACCGCACGCCGGAAGGACGCATCGACCAGCGCCGGTTCGGCGGCCACACGCGCAACCACGGCGAGGCCGCCGTCCGCCGATCGTGCTTCTCGGCCGACCGCACCGGCCACATGATCCTGCAGACGCTGTACCAGAACTGCATCAAGCAGGACGTCGAGTTCTACAACGAGTTCTACGTGCTCGACCTGCTGCTGGCCGACGTCAACGGCGAGCGTCGGACGGCGGGTGTCGTGGCCTACGAGCTGGCGACGGGCGAGATCCACGTGTTCCGTGCGAAGGCCGTCATCCTCGCCACGGGCGGTGCGGGCAAGGTCTTCAAGACCACCTCCAACGCGCACACGCTCACCGGTGACGGCATGGGCATCGCGCTGCGCAGGGGCCTGCCGTTGGAGGACCTGGAGTTCTTCCAGTTCCACCCGACTGGGCTGGCTGGCCTCGGCATCCTGCTGTCGGAGGCGGCGCGCGGCGAGGGAGCGATCCTGCGCAACAGCGAGGGCGAGCGCTTCATGGAGCGTTACGCACCAACCATCAAGGACCTGGCGCCCCGCGACATCGTGGCCCGCGCGATGGCGAACGAGGTGCGGGAAGGCCGCGGCTGTGGCCCGAACAAGGACTACGTGCACCTCGACCTCACCCACCTCGAGCCGGCGCACATCGACGCGAAGCTGCCCGACATCACGGAGTTCGCGCGGACCTACCTTGGCGTCGAGCCGTACACCGAGCCGGTGCCGGTCTACCCCACGGCGCACTACGCGATGGGTGGCGTGCCGACGAACGTCGAGACGGAGGTGCTGCGCGACAACGAGCACGTCGTCCCCGGTCTCTACGCCGCCGGCGAGGTCGCCTGCGTGTCGGTGCACGGCTCGAACCGTCTGGGCACCAACTCGCTGCTCGACATCAACGTGTTCGGCAGGCGCGCGGGCATCGCGGCGGCTGAGTTCGCACGCACCGCTCCGCTGGTCGAGCTGCCGGCGGCGCCCGAGGTGCCGACCGTGCGGATGCTCGACACGCTGCGCGAGCGCCCGGACGGCGAGCGCGTGGGCGCGATCCGCAAGGCGCTGCAGGAGACGATGGACCGCAACGCCCAGGTGTTCCGCACGGAGGGTTCGCTCAAGCAGGCCCTCTCCGACATCGAGCGGCTGCGCGAGCGTTACGCCGCGGTCTCGGTGCAGGACAAGGGGCGCCGGTTCAACCTCGACCTCCTCGAGGCTGTCGAGCTCGGCTTCCTGCTCGACCTGGCCGAGGTGATCGTCATCGGAGCGCTCGAGCGCAAGGAGTCGCGCGGCGGCCACTTCCGCGAGGACTACCCGAACCGCGACGACGTGAACTACATGCGCCACACGATGGCGTACCGCGAGCCGGTGCCCGAGGAGCAGCGCGTCGCGGGCGGCTCGGGCTACACCATCCGCCTGGACCACAAGCCGGTCGTCCAGACCCGCTACGAGCCGATGGAGCGCAAGTACTGATGACGTCGTCGGACGACAACCTCACCTCGCCGGCCAGCCCGAGCAACCCCCCGGTCGGACCCGAGACGTCTGCTCCCCCGACCGGCGAGCCGCCGCAGGCACAGCAGCCCGCCGTCCCGGCTGACACACCTCGTGACGAGCCGGTGTCGGTCGCCGATGCGGACGACGGCGTCCCCGTGGCCGCCCCGCAGCGGGCCCCGCGCCGGCAGGCCCCGCCCGTCCCGACCTTCGAGGTGACGCTGCGGATCCGGCGGTTCGACCCGGAGAAGGACGAAGAGCCGCACTGGGAGGACTACCAGGTCACGGTCCACTCGACCGACCGGCTCCTGGACGCGCTGCACCAGGTGAAGTGGGAGCAGGACGGCTCGCTGTCGTTCCGCCGGTCGTGCGCCCACGGCGTGTGCGGGTCCGACGCGATGCGCGTCAACGGCCGCAACCGCTTGTCGTGCAAGAGCCTGATCAAGGACCTCAACCCCGAGAAGCCGATCCTCGTCGAGGCGATCAAGGGCCTGCCGCTGCTCAAGGACCTCATCGTCGACATGGAGCCGTTCTTCCAGGCGTACCGCAACGTCATGCCGTTCCTGGTGACGAGCGGCAACGAGCCCTCGCGGGAGCGTCTGCAGTCCCCGGAGCAGCGGGCGCGCTTCGACGACACGACCAAGTGCATCCTGTGCGCGGCGTGCACGTCAGCTTGCCCGGTCTTCTGGGCGGACGGCCAGTACTTCGGCCCTCAGGCGATCGTCGGCGCGCACAGGTTCATCTTCGACAGCCGGGACGAGGCCGCCGACCTGCGCCTGGAGATCCTCAACGACCGCGAGGGCGTCTGGCGGTGCCGCACGATCTTCAACTGCACCGAGGCCTGCCCGCGCGGCATCGAGGTGACGAAGGCGATCCAGGAGGTCAAGCGGGCGCTGCTCACCCGCAAGATCTGACCCGCTGCCGTACGCGGCCGGGGACGGTCGCGATCACAGCCCGGACGCCCGCACCCAGCGCCGCACAACACGGGCAGGGACGGGTGCAGGGATGGGTGCGGCTGACGGGGTCGTGATCGTACGAAGGTGCGCCCTGGGAGCGGTGAGTCGGACGTCGGACGGCGCCGCCAGCGATGGGACACTGGGCGCGTGGGGCATCACGGAGCTGCAGCCGGTCGACGGGTGGGCGTAGCGACGACGGCGGCCCTGGCGGTAGCACTGGTCGGCATCCCTCTCCTGGGCTCGCCCGCGCGGGCCGTCCAGCCGGCGCCGACGGCTGACCCGTCCAGCACGCCGTCCGGCACGGTGCCCGCGGCGCAGCCGTCACCAGCCGACCCACCGGTCGGAGGCGCCGGCCTGGCCGGGTCCGGCGTCCTCGTGGACCGAGCAGCCGGGGTGCCGCCGCCGCCGGACCTCAAGGCGGCCTCGTACGTGCTGGCCGACCTCGACAGCGGCGCCGTGCTGGTCGCCAAGGCACCGCACGCGCCGCACCTGCCGGCCAGCACGCTGAAGACGCTCACCGCTCTGACGGTCATGCCTCGGCTCGACCCGAGCACCGTGGTCACCGCGCAGTCCGGCGACGTCGTGGACGGCAGCCTGGTGGGCCTCGTGCCGGGTCTGACGTACACGGTGCAGCAGCTGCTGGAGGGCATGATGCTGTCGTCCGGCAACGACGCCGCGACCGCGCTGGCCCGGGTCGCGGGCGGGCAGCAGGGCGTGGCCGGCACCGTGTCACAGATGCAGCAGGTCGCCGACCGGCTCGGCGCGCGCGACACGGTGGTGCACGACCCCAGCGGGCTCGACGCCGCCGGTCAGGTGACGAGCGCCTACGACCTGGCCCTCGTTGCCCGGGAGGCGCTGAAGGACCCGCAGTTCGAGGCGCTCGTGAGGACGAAGCGCGCGACCTTCCCCGGCAAACCGGTGGCGCCGACGACCGCCAAGCCCACCACGCACGCGACCGCGACGTCGTCGGCGCCGGCCAAGCGCGCCACGTTCCAGATCCAGAACCACAACACGCTGCTCTACAACTACGACGGCGCCATCGGCGTGAAGAACGGCTACACCGTCGCGGCACGCTGGACGATCATCGGCGCCGCCGAGCGCGGGGGCCACCGCTACGTCGTCACGGCGCTGAAGCGGTCGGACCGCAGCTGGCGCCCGACAGCAGCCATGCTCGACTGGGCGTTCGCGTACGGCAGCCGGGTGCAACCGGTGGGCCGGCTGGTCGACCCGGGTGAGCTGGACCGCTCTGCCACGAGCCCGCAGGCGGCGGCGACCGCGTTGGCGGCGGGCTCGACCCCAGGCGCCACCGGTCAGTCGCCACCGGACCGCTGGGTGGGTGCCGTCGGGCTCGGGGTGGTCGTCCTGCTGCTGGCCGCGCTGGCGCTGCGGGCCCGACGGCTGAGCGTCACCGCGAGGCGCCGCCTCATCGCCCCCGGACGGCAGCAGCAGCCGCCCGGACGCCCCGACCGGCCGTCCTGACGACGAGCGCGGCCGTGAGGCCCAACGCCGCGCCCGCAGCCAGGGTGGTGCGGTCGGCCGCGCGCTGACCGAACGTCGGCAGCAGAGCCTCGCGGGGCCCGAGAGGAACCGCGGCAGGAGGACTGACCGGTGCCTCGGGCTGGAGCCGGCCGCGCTCTTCGGCCGTCGTCGCGGCCCACGCCGACGCCAGCAAGACGACCCTGCTGATGAGGTTGAGCAGCACGAGGAGGCCGATGATCACGGCGAAGGCACCGATGACCGGCTTCTTCGCCGCACTGGCGAGCAGCAGGCCGCTGGCGAGCTTGAGCACGCCCAGCCCCACGGCGCCGAGCACCGCACCTTGCAGCAGGTCCTCGCGCGGCAGGCGCAGGCCGCTCAGCAGCCGGAAGACGACCAGCATGAGCAGCACGTCGACGATGAAGACGACGAGCACGGCGAGCGCCCGCAGCAGCAGGCCACCGGCGAACGAGCCGCTGCCGATGCTCAGCTGGCCGAGCAGCCAGCGGGCGGCCGAGCTGACGCCCGTCGACAGCACGCCGGACAGCAGGAAGGCCAGCCCGAGCACGGCCATGACGCCGATGTCGCGGAGCTTGCCCGTCACGACGTTGGCCGTGAAGCGGGGCCGCCCGAAGACGGCGCGCACGCCCTGGCGAAGTGCGGCGAGCCAGCCCAGTCCCGAGAGCAGCAGCACCACGACGCTGATCGCGCCGGTGATGGTCAGCGCGTTCGGTGTCGGCGGACGGGTGGCGTCGATCAGGCCCTTCGGGTGGGCCGCGTCCTTGACGATGCCAGGCAACGTGTCGGAGATCGCACTGACGACGCGGTCGAAGAGGTCGGGCTGACCGCGCAGCACGAAGCCGAACACGGCGAACCCGAGGACCAGCGCCGGAACGATGGAGAAGAAGGCCAGATAGGCGACGCCGCCGGCCAGGACGTTGCCGCGCGCCTCGCCATAGCGGTCCCACGCCCGGTAGCCGTGGGTCGTCTTGGCACGGGCGACCAGCGCGCGCAGCCGGTCCATCAGCGGCGCGCCCGCGTGGACGGCGCGGACGCGGGTGCGGTGAGGGGCGGCAGGCCGAAGGTGAACGACCGGTGCGGTCGCCACACGCCGTCCTCGCCGTGCTCGTAGAGCTGCAGCTCGGTCACCTCGAAGGCGCACTCGAAGCCCTCGAGCGTCTCGACGGCGAGGTCGAGCTGCTCGTCGGTCAGGTGGTGAGCCACCGTGACGTGCGGGTGGTAGTAGAAGGCCAGGTCACGCTCGAGTGCCCCGGTACGCACCGCGCGCTCCAGCCGCTCGCACTCGGCGATGCCGGCGACCAGCTGCACGAACACCACGGGTGACACCGGCCGGAAGGAGGCGGTGCCCCTCAGGTGCACCGTGAACGCGTGCGACGAGGCGGCAACCCGCTCGAGATGCCGGACCACGTCGTCCCGGCAGCGGTCGGCCACCAGGGTGGGCGGCAGGATCGTGATGTGCGGTGGGATGCGGTGAGCCTCCGGGTCACCGAACGACGCCCGCCGCTCGCGCAGGTAGCTGCCGTACGGCTCGGGCACCGCGATCGCGACGCCGACGGTCTGCCCGTCGACGCCGCTGAGCTCCTGCTCGTTCACCGCCAAGCCCGGTCACCGCCTCGCACGTGCCGGGAGCAGGAAGCCCACCGCGTCGTAGACCCGGTCGAGCAGCGGCTGCGCGACCGTCTGGGCCTTCTCGGCCCCCTCGGCGAGGATCGCGTCGAGCTTGTCGCCGTCCTCCAGCAGCTCGAGGGTGCGGTCGCGGAAGGGAGTCAGCGCCTGGGTCACGACGTCGGCCAGGTCGCCCTTGAAGTCCCCGTACCCCTTGCCCGCGTAGTCCTGCTCGAGCTGGGAGATGCTGCGGCCGGACAGCGCCGAGTGGATCGAGAGCAGGCTCGACACCCCGGGCTTGCGCTCGGGGTCGAAGCGGATCTCCCGCTCGGCGTCGGTGACGGCCGACCGGATCTTCTTGGCGGTCACCGCCGGCTCGTCGAGCAGGTCGATCGTGCCGGCCGGGCTCGTCGCCGACTTGCTCATCTTGGCCGTCGGGTTCTGCAGGTCCTGGATCTTGCCCGTCTCCTTGAGGATGTAGGGCTCAGGCACGGTCAGCACGTCGCCGAAGCGGCTGTTGAACCGCTGCGCCAGGTCGCGCGTGAGCTCGAGGTGCTGACGCTGGTCCTCGCCCACGGGCACCTGGTCGGCGCTGTAGAGCAGGATGTCGGCCGCCATGAGGACCGGGTAGGTGAACAGGCCGACTGTTGCGCTCTCGGTGCCGCCCTTCTGAGCCTTGTCCTTGAACTGGGTCATGCGGCTCGCCTGGCCGAAACCGGTGAGGCAGCCCAGGACCCAGGCGAGCTCGGCGTGCTGCGGCGCCTGGCTCTGCACGAACAGCGTGGACCGCGACGGGTCCACGCCGCCCGCGAGGTACTGCGCCGCCGTGACCCGGGTGCGCTGGCGCAGCACCGCCGGGTCCCAGTCGACGGTGATCGCGTGCAGGTCGACCACGCAGTAGAAGGCGTCGTGCGTCTCCTGCAGCGCCACCCACTGCACCAGGGCCCCGAGGTAGTTGCCGAGGTGCAGCGAGTCGCTGGTGGGCTGCATGCCGGAGAACACGCGCGGTGGCCGCGTCGTGCCGCTGGCAGCGTCCACCGCGGGGGAGGTGGTCGACGACATGCCGGTCATTGTGTCAGGCAGGCCGACCGGCCGGTAACGAGCGTCGGCCAGTCCGTGCACGAGCTACGTGGCCGTGACGGTAAGGAGCACGCCCTGGCCGGGGCCGAGGACCGGGACGGCGAGACCGTGCGACGCCAGCACCCGCCCGGGCAGCACCACGCCGTCGTCCTCCCGCATCCACGGCGGCGGTGCCTGCTGGACGGGCGGGGTGGAGGACACCTCCGGACGCCAGCGCACCCGGTAGTCCTGGGCCGCGTCCAGCCCGGGCAGCCGTACGGGGGGCGGCACGGCGTCCGGTGCCGACTCCAGCCGCGCGTAGGCGAAGGCAGCGTTGCGCCGGTCCTCGCTCACCACCCCGTGCAGCACCGCGCCGGCGTCGACAGCAGGGCCCGGACCGCCGTCCGCGGGGGCGTCGAGGTCACCGCGCACCGTCGTCCCCGTGTGCAGCAGCGGACGCAGCTGCCGGTAGAGAGCGGCCCAGGCGCGCACCCGGTCGAGCTCGTCGGGCGTGCACGTCGTGATGTCCCACTCGATACCGGGATGGCCGAAGAGCGCCGTGAGCAGCCGGAAGGGCAGCTCGACGACGCGACCGGTGGTGTGGGCGCGTGCCGGCCCGACGTGCGACCCGACCAGCTCGGGGGGCAGCAGCAGCCCCGTCCACCGCTGGATGCGCTGACGCTCCACCGCGTCGTTCGTGTCGGACGCCCACACGCGGTCGGTGTGCTCGAGGACGCCGAGGTCGACGCGGGCCCCACCGCTCGAGCAGGACTCGATCTCCAGGCCCGGGTGCCGAGCACGCAGCTCGTCGACCAGCCGGTACACGGCCCGGGTCTGGGCGTGCACGCCCGCTCGTCCATCGTGCACGGCCTCGTGGAGGTCGCGGTTGTGGTCCCACTTGAGGTAGTCGAGCCGGTACTCCCCCACCAACGCGTCCAGCCGTTCGAGCAGGTACCGGTGAGCGTCCGGGTGGGCGACGTCGACCACGAGCTGGCCGCGCCAGAGCAGCGGCTCGCGGCCGGGCCCGCACAGCAGCCACCCGGGGTGGTCGCGCACCAGGTCGGAGTCGGGGTTGGCCATCTCCGGCTCGACCCAGAGGCCCACCTGCAGACCCAGCCCGCGGACGTGCTCGACCAGCGGGTGCAACCCGTCTGGCCAGACGTCCGGGTCTACGTACCAGTCCCCGAGACCCGCGGTGTCGTCCCGGCGTCCCAGGAACCACCCGTCGTCCAGCACGAAGCGCTCGACGCCCACGTCCGCGGCCACGTCGGCGAGCTCGCGCAGCCGGTCGAGGTCGTGCTCGAAGTACACGGCCTCCCAGGTGTTGAGGACGACGGGACGCGGGCTCCTCGTGTGGTGCGCGCGGTGCCGCACGTGCTCGTGCAGCCGAGCGCTGAGCCCGTCGAGACCGGCGTCGGACCACGAGAAGACCGACCACGGCGTGCTGTACGTCTCCCCGTCGCCCAGCACGACCTCGCCCGGGCGCAGCAGCTCTCCCCCGCCGAGCATGGCCCGAGCCTCGGGCAGTCGGTCGACCAGGTGCACGTGGTCGCCGCTCCACGCGGCGTGCACGCCCCACACCTCGCCGTGCCGGAACCCGAAGCCGGCGGTGCCCGCCACCATCAGCAGCGTCGCGTCGTGTCCGGTGCGGCCGCGCCGGGACTCGCGCACCCGACCGCCGTGCAGCAGCGGGCTGCGCTGCGGCGACCGCTCGCGGCACCAGCGGCCGGTGAGGTCCAGCACCTCGGTGGCCTGACCGCCGATCGGCAGCAGGGGAAGGGCACCGGCCACGACCCAGCCGTCGGACGACGTCGGCGTGACGTGGTGACGCACCCGCACCACACCGCAGGGCTCGAGCCGCAGCTCCACCTCGACGGCGACGCCGGCCTCCTCGTCCGCGGCGGCGGCGCGAAGAACCTGCGTGTCGTCTGCCGTCGACACCTCGACGGGCTGGACAAGGCGCAGCCGCGGCGGGGGGCCGCCGCTCGGTCGCCAGCCGGCCACCCCCGGCCGCCCCGACCAGCCGTCGGCCTCGGACGGCACGAGCGACGGGGCCCACGGCGCGTCGAGACCGCTGTTGGGCAGGGCAGGGGCGGCCGCCAGCGCGAGCGTCCTGGCCTGGCCCGTCGTCAGGTCGCCGGGGTCGGCACCCCAGTGCACGACCCGAGGCAGCGCCGGCCCGCCGACGTCCAGCAGCAACGCGGTGCCCGCGGCGCGGAGCACCACCAGCTCATGCATCAGACCCCCCACCCTCGACTTCTGATGCCTTTCGCACGGCAACCGCGCTCGGCAGAGGTGCCAAACGCATCAGAAGTCGGCATGCGCGGGCCGGTCATCCCTTCGTCGCCCCGAGCGTGAGCCCGGACACGAACTGCTTCTGCAGCACGAAGAACACGATGAGCGTCGGCAGCGCCGCCATCACCGATCCGGCCGAGAGCAGGTTGTAGTCGGTGAAGAACTCGCCGCGCAGGTTCTGCAGGGACGACGTCACCGGGTACTTGTCGCCCTGGCTCATGAAGGCGACGGCCCAGAAGAAGTCGTTGTAGACCCAGGTCACCTCGAGCGTCGCGAGCGCGGCCAGCGGGGGCCGGCAGAGCGGCAGGATGACCTGCAGGAACTGCCTCAGCACGCCGGCGCCGTCGACGAGCGCCGCCTCGGTCAGCTCCGTCGGCAACGTCTTCATGTAGTTGCTCAGCACGAAGGTGCAGAAGCCGGTCTGGAACGCGATGTGCGTGATGATCACGGCCCAGTAGCTGTTGTAGAGCGTTCCGGAGTCGCTGAACCAGAACGGCACCTGGATGTAGTTGTAGAGCTTGAACAGCGGCACGAGCAGCGCCTGCTGCGGCAGCAGGTTCGCGGCCGTGAACATCATCAGCATCGCGATGTTGATCTTGAAGTTGAACCGAGCCACCACGAACGCCACGCAGGCGGCCAGGACCAGCGTCACCACCACGGCGGGGACCGTGATGATGACCGAGTTCCAGAAGTGCTGGCCGAAGTCCCCGCGACGCCAGGCGTTGAGGTAGTTGTCGACCGTGAAGCCGCCGAACGACACGTAGCCGTGCTCGGACGTGTAGCTGTAGTCGCGGAACGAGTTGAAGACCGCCCAGAGGATCGGGAACAGCCACACCAGCGACGTGGCGACCAGGAAGCCGTAGAGCAGGCCCCGGCGACCGCGGCGGTAACCGGCGGTGGAGGGCGCGATCCCGCCCTCGCGCGGCCGCGTGGGCGCGGACGTCGACGCCGTCATGGCTTGTCCTCCCGCAGCACGGCGCTGAGGTAGATCACGATGAACACGAGCGAGATCACCAGCATGATCGACGCCAGCGCCGACCCGAAGCCGATGCGCTGCCCTTCGCCGACGATGTTGCTGACGACCAGGGCGCTGATCAGCTCGAGTCCGTTGCGGCCCTTGTTGATGACCCATACGAGGTCGAACGCGCGCAGCGACTCGATCACCGTGACGACGAGCACGATGATGTTGATCGGCCGCATGACGGGGAAGACCACCTGGAAGAACGTGCGTGTCTGCGAGGCGCCGTCCACGGCGGCGGCCTCGCGCAGCGACGGGTCGACGCCCTTCAGCCCGGCGAGGTACAGCAGCATGATGTAACCGGTGTGCCGCCAGCTCGCGGCGACCAGGACCGCCCACAGGTTGATCGACGAGTCGCCGTACCAGTCGATCGCGTTCGCGCCGTGCAGGCCGAGCACGGCGTTGAGCAGGCCCTGGTCGCGCGAGTAGATCAGCTGCCAGATGAAGCCGGTCAGGGCGAGCGAGAGCACGACCGGGAGGAACAGCGCGCTCTGGTAGATGCGGCTGCCGCGGAGCTCGCGGTCCAGCAGCACGGCCAGGAACATGCCGAACACGGTGGGGACCAAGAACGTGACGGCGAGCCAGATGAGGTTGTGCTCCAGCGCGGGCTTGAACGGCGGGTAGATCGTGACGACGTCGTGGTAGTTCTTCAGGCCCACGTTCTTCGCCTCGCTGATCGGGCCGAAGCCGTCCCAGCTCGTGAACGACAGGAAGACGGTCGCCGCGGCCGGCAGCCACACGAGCCCGATCACCACGACGGCCGGCACACCGGCCATCAGGGCAAGGATGAGCCTGTCCCCCTTGCTCAGCCGGTGCGCCCGGCGCCGAGGCGGGCGAGCCGTCGCCAGGCCCGCCTCCTGAGTCTGCGTCGTCGCCATCCTTCGCCTCCCCGTGAGCGGGTCGCTGCCGACCCGGCCTCAGTCGCCGCTGGCGAAGATCGACTGCTTCTGCTTCTCGATGCTGCTCGTCAGCCCGTCGACGTCGTTCGGGTTCTTGATGAAGCTCTGGATAGCGGGGATCATCACGTTGCTGGCGAAGTCCGGACGGCTGTCGCGGTCCATGAACTGGGAGATGTTCTTGGCGCTGGCGACGAACTCGACCGCCTTCTTCTGCAGGCTCGAGTAGCCGCTGGTGTCGGCGCCGCTGTTGACCGCGATGACGGTCGGGTCGGCCTTCACCGACACCTGCTCGGCGTCCGGCGTCCCGAGGTAGCTCAGGAACGCCTTCGCGCCCGCCTCGTTCTTGGGACGCTTCGACATCATGTAGCCGTCGATGGGAGCCTCGATGGCGTCGGCGCCGATCGCCGGGTCGATCTCCGGGAACGTGAAGAAGTCCAGGTCGTCGCGCTCGCCCTCGGGGAACTGCTGGCCGACGAACATGCCCAGCACGTACATGCCGGCCTTCTTCTGCTGCAACGACTGCGCCGCCTCCTGCCAGGTGCGGCCGAGCGACGCCGGCTGGTGGTAGGGCAGCAGGCTGCGCCAGGTGTCGAAGACCTTCTTGACCTCGGGGCCGTCCCACGGCTTCTTGCCGGCCATCAGGTCCATGTGGAACTGGAACCCGTTGATGCGCATGTCGAGCTGGTCGAACGTACCCATCGCCGGCCAGCCGTCCTTGTCGCCGAAGGCGATCGGGACCAGGCCGTCGGACTGCATCTGCTTCGACAGCGCCACGA
>DASSTJ010000185.1:0-20032 GCA_035707965.1 Actinomycetales bacterium | reverse complement strand
ATGTCGGCTCGTCGCATCCTGGGGCTGGAGTAGGTCCCAAGGGTTGGGCTGTTCGCCCATTAAAGCGGTACGCGAGCTGGGTTTAGAACGTCGTGAGACAGTTCGGTCCCTATCCGCTGTGCGCGTAGGAAACTTGAGAAGGGCTATCCCTAGTACGAGAGGACCGGGATGGACGAACCTCTGGTGTGTCAGTTGTTCCGCCAGGAGCACCGCTGATTAGCTACGTTCGGGAGTGATAACCGCTGAAAGCATCTAAGCGGGAAGCACGCTTCAAGATGAGGTTTCCATGGGGTGTTCCCCGAGAGGCTCCCAGCTAGACTACTGGGTTGATAGGCCGGATGTGGAAGTGCAGTAATGCATGGAGCTGACCGGTACTAATAAGCCGATAACTTGATAACAAAGATGCTACGCGTCCACTGTGCGGTTCCCGAGATGCGGTCGGTCTGTCCGACTGTCACATCTCCATAGAGTTTCGGCGGTCATAGCATTGGGGAAACGCCCGGCTCCATTCCGAACCCGGAAGCTAAGCCCAATTGCGCCGATGGTACTGCGAGGGGGACCTCGTGGGAGAGTAGGTCGCCGCCGGACATTCTTTCGAAGACGGCCACCCGGTTCACCGGGTGGCCGTCTTTGCGTTGCCTGGCCGATGGTGACAGCGTGGCGCTGGTGCGCCACGCCAGAGGAAGGAACCCGCGATGACTGCGACGCCCCCCGGCGATGGCGAGGGCCCGTCGGCCGGCGGCCGTCGTCGTCCGCCCGCTGGCGGCTCCAGCTCCCCGCGCCGGGGCGGAGGTGAGCGGGGCCCACGCCGTGACGAACGGCCTCGGCGCGCCGACGGTCCCCGTCGTGAGGAGCGCTCAGGCGGCGGCGATGGCGGATCTCGTGGTGCCAGTGGTGGCCCCCGTCGTGAGGACCGCCCGGGCAGCGGCGTTGGCGGACCTCGAGGGGTCAGCGATAACCCGCGCCGAGGCGACCGCCCGCGCAGCGCCGGTGGTCCTCGGGGATCCGGCAGTCCCCGCGGGGCGGGTCGTCCGGCGCAAGCGAGCCGGTCCCCGCGGCTGCGACGAGATGGGGCCGCGCGAGAGGAGCGTCCCGCGCTTCTCGGACCTCGGCGTTCGGGACCGGCGGAGCCACGGGTGCCGGAGGACGTGAGCCCTGCGGACCTCGACCGGTCCGTGCGCGGCGAGCTGCGTAGCCTCTCGAAAGCCAACGCCGACGAGGTGGCCCGGCACCTGGTGATGATCGGCCGGCTGCTGCCGGACCAGCCTGAGGAGGCGTACGCGCACGCGATGGCCGCCCAGCGGCGGGCGGGGCGCGTGGCCGTGGTGCGCGAGATCGTCGGCGTGGCCGCCTACCACGCCGGGCGCTGGGCAGAGGCCCTGTCCGAGCTGCGCGCCGCGCGCCGGATGAGTGGGCTCTCGCACGTGCTGCCGATGATGGCGGACGCCGAACGTGGGCTCGGCAGGCCGGAGCGGGCGCTCGCCCTCGCGTCGTCGCCCGAGGCGTCCGGGCTGTCGACCCCCGACCGGGTCGAGCTGGCCATCGTCGTCTCCGGCGCCCGTAGGGACCTGGGTCAGCGCGAGGCAGCCGTGCTGGCCCTGCAGATCCCTGAGCTCACGACGTCGACCGTGCGGCCGTACAGCGCTCGGCTCTGGTATGCCTACGCCGACGCGCTCCTCGACGTGGGGCGCGAGGAGGAGGCGGTCCGGTGGTTCGCACGAGCCGCTGCGGCCGACCCGGACGGGATGACAGACGCGGATGAGCGTCTCGCCGAGCTGCAGGGTCTGCAGATCGTCGACCTGGAGGTCGTCGACGGTGACGTCGTGGCCGCGGAGGACGAGCAGGCGGTGCGTGGTACCGACGACGTGCCGGTGAGCCCGCCGCCCGAGGACGCGGCCGCCTCGTCCGCGCAGGCGGTAGGTCACGCGCCCACCGGCGTGACGTTCTCGGACCGCGATGCCTGACGGATCCGACGCGGCAGCGCCGCTGGCCATCCGGTACGACGCCGCGCTGCTCGACCTCGACGGCGTGGTCTACAGCGGTGACCTGGCCGTGCCCGGTGCCGCGGAGGCGCTGGGCCAGGTTCGTCGCCTCGGCATGGCTCGCGTGTTCGTCACGAACAACGCGTCACGAACGCCCGCTGCCGTCGTCGAGCATCTCGAGCGACTGAACGTGCCGGCCCGTCCGCTCGACGTCGTCACCAGCGCACAGGCGGCGGCCGCGCGCCTCGAAGCGCTCCTGGCGCCTGGCGCACGAGTTCTGGTGGTCGGAGGAGAGGGCCTCGTGCACGCGGTGTGCGACGCCGGGTTCGAGCCGGTCCGCTCGGCCCAGGACGACCCGCGGGCAGTCGTCCAGGGGTTCTCGCCCGACCTGACGTGGCAGCTGCTGATGGAGGCCTGCGTCGCGGTGCGCGCCGGGCTGCCCTGGATCGCGACCAACGTCGACGCGACACTGCCGACGCCGCGCGGTGAAGGACCAGGCAACGGCGCCATGGTCGACGTCGTCCGTCGGGTGACTCGTCGTGACCCCGACGCCGTCGCCGGCAAGCCGTTCGCGCCGATCATGGAAGAGGCGTGTCGACGCGTGCGATCGACGCGGCCACTGGTCGTCGGCGACCGTCTCGACACCGACATCGAGGCCGCGCAGGCCGCGGGCATGGACTCCTTGCTCGTCCTCACCGGGGTCACCGGGGTCCGCGAGCTGCTCACGTGCCCGGCAGGGCGCCGGCCGACCTACGTCGGGCCCGACCTCACCGCCCTGCTGAGCCCCGGCCACCGGGCGGAGAAGGAGAGCGCCGGTGAGGACGACGTCAGCGAGCACGGCGCTGCGCCGGACGGCTCCCGATGGCGTTGTGGCGTCGCGTCCGTACGCCTCGAGCAGGCGCCCGACGGGACGTTCACCCTGGACGTGCGGCTCGACGGCGCCTCCAGCATTCCCAGCAGGAGCGACGTCCCACCGGCCACGGCGGCTGACGTCGTGCACGCGGCAGCCGCGGCGTGCTGGGCCGTCGTCGACGGTCGAACCGACGCTGACGGCGGCTCGGCGGTGCCCGAGGCGCTGGTCGCGGAGCTGGTTCTGGCCCTCTCGCCCTGGGCCGCGCGACTGGGGTGGGACAGGTAGCGTGTTCCGCAGACGCTGGCGTCGGTCCGTCGTCAGTCGACCGACCGGGTCCAGGGCGGGGCAGCGCGCTCGCGTGCCGTTCCGCCGGCGTCGTCGGCACGCATCGCGCCGCAGGTGACGGACTGCCACACGGCTGACCGGGAGAGCTGAAGGGTGACCACCGTGCTGGACATGATGAGGGGCTACCTGTCCCTGGCCGCGGGCCTCGGCCAGGTGTCGCGTCGTAGGGCGCTCGACGCGGCCCGTGAGCTGGTGGAGGGCAGCCCGCTCGGCGGGCTCAGCGGCGGTGGGCCCGAGGCCGTGGCTGCGCAGGTGAGCGCCGTCGCCGAGGAGCTGATGACCATCGGCCGCCAGAACCGGCGACTTCTGACGCAGCTCGTCCGCACGGAGACTCAGGCCGTGCTCGCGTCGATGGGGACGGGCGGTGACGGGCATGACCGTGCCCGGCACGACCACGCAGCCTCGTCTCGGCTCGACGAGCAGCTGCAGGCGCTGCGGGAGCGCGTCGACGAGCTCGAGCGGCAGCTCAAGGCTGGCGCCGCCGAGACGCCCGCCGCCCGGCCGGTCGCCGGCCGGACGCACGGGGGCCCCAGCTCGGCAGCCGGCGCTACCACGGCCGGCATGTCGCGGCGGCCCGTCAAGAGCGCCACCCGCCGCAGGGCTGCTACGCCGGCGGCAACCAGGGTCGCCGCGACCGCGCCCTCCTCCGCGAAGGCCTCCGGTAGGAAGGCGTCGGCTACGAAGGCGTCGGCTACGAAGGCGTCGGCCACGAAGGCGTCGGCCACGAAGGCTCGGGGTGCGGTCCCGTCACCCCGGCCCGTCCGCCGACCAGGTTCAGGAGCCGGCTCATGACCGACCCGCAGCTCAGCCCGTCGACCGAGCCGGTCGCCGAGCCGAGGCCGGGACCGGACCTCAGCGAGCCGGGCCCCTCCGCGCCTGGCCCGACGGTGCCGGAACCGCCCTCACCGCCATCGCAGCCCCAGCCGGCGCCGCCGGAGGTGCCGAGCCCGCCTGACGTCCCGACGCCGCCGGCCGACCCCGGCAACCCGCACCCTGGCAACCCGGACGACTCTGGCCACCCCAGCGACCGGGGCGTCACCAGTGACGTCGATGGCAGCGGCGACGTCGACGGCAGCAGCGACGTCGACGCGGCGTCCGCCCGCGGGAAGGCGGTCCCTGCGCTGCCGCGCACCGGCGACGCGCAGGTCGACGGCGCGTTGGAGCGGCTCGCGGACGTCACCACCCGGCCGTTGGAGGAGCAGGTCGAGGTCTACGTCGGTGCGCACCGACGTCTCCAGGACAGGCTCGCGGACCTCGACGGCTGAACCGCACGGCGGGGGAGCGATGGCACGGCTGGACAGTGAGCTGGTGCGACGAGGGCTCGCGCGTGCCCGCGGGCACGCAGCCGAGCTCGTCGCCGCCGGGCGGGTCCTCGTCGACGGTCGCGTCGCCGCGAAGCCCTCGCTCGCCGTCGGGGAGGACACGCGCGTCGAGATCGTCCCCGGGCCGGGTCCGGACTACGTCGGCCGCGGCGCCCACAAGCTCGCCGGCGTGCTGGACGAGCTCGAGGCCACCCACCCGCCGGGGGTCGTTGCAGACGGGTTGCGCTGCCTTGACGCCGGCGCCAGCACCGGTGGCTTCACGCAGGTTCTCCTCGAGCGGGGCGCCCGGCAGGTGCTCGCGGTGGACGTGGGGCACGACCAGCTGGCTCCCGCCCTGCGCGAGGACCCGCGGGTGCTGGACCTGCCCGGCACGAGCGTCCGCGGGCTGACGGCCAGCGCTATCGGTGGCCCCGTCGACCTCGTTGTCGGGGACCTGTCGTTCATCTCCCTCACGAAGGTGCTGGACGACCTGCGGCGGCTGGTGCGGCCGCGGGGCCAGCTCGTGCTGCTCGTGAAGCCCCAGTTCGAGGTGGGCCGACGGCGACTCGGCTCCGGCGGCGTCGTCCGGGACCCTGCCCTGCGCCAGCAGTCGGTGGTGGAGGTCTGCGCCGCCGCGATCGAGCTGGGGCTCGGTGTGCGTGCGGTCCGGGCGAGCCGCTGGCCGGGACCCAGCGGAAACGTCGAGTACTTCGTGTGGCTGGAGAGCCACGTCCCGGTCGACAGGTCCGACCCGGATGCTGGCACGATCGACGTCGTGCACCCGCGAGCCGGCACCACCGACCTGTCCTGGATCGAGTCCGCCGTCCGCGTCGCCGTCGAGGAGGGACCGGCGTGAGACGGATCCTACTGGTGACCCACACCGGACGGCCGGAGGCGGTCACCGCTGGTCGTGAGGTGCTCCGTCGGATGTGCGAGGCGGGGCTACGGGTCGCCCTGCTGCCGGACGAGGCGGACGCGCTGTCTGGGGCGCTGCTGCGCGGCCCGAGCGCCGAGGGCCCGGTCGTGCTCGCCGACGGGGACGACCCAGCTGCGGGTAGCGAGCTGGTAGTCGTGCTCGGTGGGGACGGCACGATCCTTCGTGGTGCGGAGCTGGTCCGCGAGTCGGGAGTGCCGCTCCTGGGCGTGAACCTCGGCCATGTCGGCTTCCTCGCGGAGAGCGAGCGCGAGGACCTCGCCGCGACCGTGCAGCACGTCGTCGAGCGGGACTACCAGGTCGAGGAGCGCATGACGCTGGACGTCACCGTGCTGCTGGGTGGCACCCCGGTGGCAACCTCGTGGGCGCTCAACGAGGCGAGCGTCGAGAAGGCTGCGCGTGAGCGCATGCTCGAGGTCGTGATCGAGGTCGACGGGCGACCGCTGTCCACGACGGGCTGCGACGGCGTCATCATGGCCACCCCCACCGGCTCCACGGCGTACTCGTTCTCGGCCGGCGGTCCGGTCGTGTGGCCGGAGGTCGAGGCGCTGCTGCTCGTGCCGTTGTCGGCTCACGCCCTGTTCGCGCGGCCGCTCGTCGTCGGTCCGTCGTCCACCCTCGCGGTGGAGGTACTGACCGACACCGAGGGCTCGGGCGTCGTCTGGTGCGACGGCCGCCGGCGCATCGAGCTGCCCCAAGGGGCGCGGATCGAAGCGGTGCGTAGCCAGCGTCCGGTGCGGCTCGCGCGGCTCTCGGCGGGCCGCTTCACCGACCGGCTCGTGGCCAAGTTCGGGCTGCCGGTGCACGGCTGGCGTGGGGAGTCCCGAGCGGCAGCGGCAGCATCGAGGTCGGACGGCGCCTCCCGGCACGCTGCGGTACCGATCACCGGCACGACGCTGCCCGACCAGCTGGCCTGACCCGGTCCGTAGGCTGTCGCCGTGCTGGAGGAGATGCGGATCCGCGACCTCGGCGTGATCGAGGACGCCGTGCTCGAGCTGGGGCCGGGCCTGACCGTGGTGACGGGCGAGACCGGCGCCGGCAAGACCATGGTGGTCACCGGACTCGGTCTGCTCCTGGGCGGTCGCGGGGACGCGGGGGCGGTCCGGGCGGGGGCGTCGGCCGCGGTGGTCGAGGGACGCGTGCTGGTCGAGGTCGACGGCACCGTGGCGAAGGCCGCCCGGGAGGCAGGCGGCGAGCTGGACGACGACGTGCTGCTCATCGCACGGTCGGTGAGCGCGAGCGGGCGCTCACGGGCCCACGTCGGTGGGCGCTCCGTGCCGGTCAGCCTGCTCGGCGAGCTCTCCGCCGACCTGGTCGCCGTCCACGGGCAGGCGGAGCAGCTGCGCCTCCTGGCGCCTGCCCGGCAGCGCGACGCCCTCGACAGGTTCGCCGGGCACAGCGACCTGCTCGAGGAGTACGTGAGCCGCTGGCACGAGCTGCTGGAGGTGCAGCGCCGGCTCGACGAGGTCCGTACGCAGGGACGTCAACGTGCCCAGGAGGCTGACCTGCTGCGGCTCGGGCTCGCGGACGTCGAGGCCGTCGCCCCGCAGCCGGGGGAGGATGCCGAGCTCGCGCGTCTCGACGAGCGACTGGCCCACGCCGACGCGCTCCGGGCAGCCGCCGAGCAAGCGCACTCGGTGCTCCAGTCGTCCGAGTCGGAGCAGCTGGGCGACGCCGGACCGGACGCGGTCACGCTCGTCGGTGCGGCCCGCCATGCGCTCGACGCCGTGCGTGGCCACGACGCCACGCTCGCGGCGCTCGACGAGCGGCTGGCCGAGATCGGCTACCTCCTCGCGGACGTGGCCGCCGACCTGGCCTCGTACGCGGCCGACGTCGAGTCCGACCCCGTGAGACTCGCCGGGGTGCAGGAGCGCCGGGCCGCCCTGACGGCACTGACCCGCAAGTACGGGCCTGACGTCGACGCCGTCCTGGCGTGGGCGAAAGAGGCGGCGGCCCGGCTGCTCGAGCTGGACGACGACGACGCGCTGCTGCAGCGCCTGGCCGAGCAGCAGGACCGGCTGACCGCCGAGGTGGGCGCGCTGGCCGGTCAGCTGAGCCGTTCGCGGCAGGAGGCGGCGGCCCGGCTGGGGGCTCTCGTCGGCAAGGAGCTCAGCCAGCTCGCCATGCCGCACGCGACGTTGGAGGTGGCCGTCGAGCAGCGCGACGACCCGGCCGGCACGGAGGTCGAGCTGGCGGGTGGACCCCGGCGGGTGGCGCTCTCGGCGGCAGGCGCCGACGAGGTGGAGCTGCGGCTCAGCCCGCACGCCGGTGCCCCGCCTCGGCCGGTGTCGCGAGGTGCCTCCGGAGGCGAGCTGTCCCGCATCATGCTGGCGCTGGAGGTGGTCCTGGCCGGCGCCGACCCGGTGCCGACGTTCGTGTTCGACGAGGTGGACGCCGGCGTGGGTGGCAAGGCGGCGGTCGAGATCGGCCGCCGCCTGGCGAGACTGGCTCGCCGCAGCCAGGTGCTCGTCGTCACCCACCTGCCACAGGTCGCCGCCTACGCCGACCGGCACCTGCTCGTGCACAAGACGGACGACGGGACCGTCACCGTGAGCGGCGTGGAGAGCCTGGACGACGACGGCCGGCGGCGGGAGCTCGCGCGCATGCTCGCAGGTCTGGAGGAGTCCGACACGGCCCTGGCCCACGCCGACGAGCTGCTGCTGACGGCCCGCGGGGAGGCGGCCCGGCTCGGATGAGCTGCGGCGCTGCCGCAGCTGTGACACACGTCGCACGAACCCTGCGACAGCTGCGGGCGCGGCGGCGACGTCGGTGCCACGTCACCGGGACCGTCGGGCGCGCATGGCACGATGATCCGGATGCGCCCGCTCCTTCGTCGCCGCACCTCGCAGCCTGCTGGCTCCGGGGTGCACGGCCCTGCCCGCGTCGACGCGCGCACCAAGAACCTCACCAAGCGCCTTCAGCACGGTGACGTCGCGGTGATCGACCACCTCGACATCGACACCGTCGCCGCCGAGGCGCTGGTGGCGCGTCGGCCCGCGGCCGTCGTGAACGCCGCGGCCAGCACGAGCGGCCGGTACCCCAACCTCGGTCCGGAGATCCTGCTGAAGGCGGGGGTGCCGCTGGTCGACGGGGTCGGGCGCGACGTGATGGTCGCCCTGCAGGACGGCGACCCGGTCCGGGTCGACGAGGACAGGGTGTACCTGGGCGACGACCTCGTGGCGTGCGGCACCCGGCAGACGGAGGAGACCGTGGCCGCCGCCATGGCGGAGGCGCGCGCCGGCCTGGCCGTGCAGCTCGAGGCCTTCGCCGCGAACACGATGGAGTACCTGCGACGCGAGCGCGAGCTGCTGCTCGACGGCGTCGGCGTCCCCGACATCCGCACCGAGCTCGAGGGCCGGCACGTCCTCGTCGTGGTCCGTGGCTACCACTACAAGGAAGACCTGCAGACGCTGCGCCACTACGTCCGCGAGTACCGCCCGGTGATCATCGGGGTGGACGGCGGGGCAGACGCGGTGCTGGAGGTCGGCCTCACCCCGTCCCTCATCGTCGGCGACATGGACTCGGTGTCGGACCGCGCGCTGTCCTCCGGCGCGGAGGTCGTCGTCCACGCCTACCGCGACGGCCGCGCCCCAGGCCTCGAACGCGTCCGCGAGCTCGGCATCGAACCCGTCGTCTTTCCCGCGACCGGCACGAGCGAGGACGTCGCCATGCTGCTCGCCGACGACAAGGGCGCCGAGCTCATCGTCGCCGTCGGCACCCACGCCACGCTCGTGGAGTTCCTCGACAAGGGCCGCTCCGGCATGGCCAGCACCTTCCTCACGAGGCTCCGGGTCGGCGGCAAGCTGATCGACGCCAAGGGCGTGAGCCGGCTCTATCGGTCACGCATCTCGAACACGCAGCTCAGCGGCCTGCTCGTGGGCGGTCTGCTCGCGCTCGTCGCTGCGCTGTCCGCGACCCCGTCGGGGACCGCCATGCTCGGCCTGCTCGGCGCTCGCTGGGACGACGTCGTCTCATGGATCCAGGGACTCTTCTGACGTGATCGACTTCCGGTACCACCTCGTCTCCATCGTGTCCATCTTCCTCGCGCTCGCCGTGGGCATCCTGCTCGGCGCCGGCCCCTTGCAGGAGGACCTGGGCAAGACCTTGAGCAACCAGGTGTCCACCCTGCGCAAGGAGAAGGACGCGCTGCGCACGCAGCTCGACGCCGCTCAGGCCAGGGTCGACGCCTCGGACAAGTTCGTGACGGCCGTCTCGCCGACGCTGACCGAGTCCCGGCTCGGCGGACGGTCCGCCGTGGTGGTCACGCTCCCGGGCACCGACGCCTCGCTCGTGACCGGCGTGACCAAGGCGCTGACGTCGTCCGGCGCCACGGTCAGCGGTACCGTCGAGGTCGACGACGCGTGGTCCGACCCCACCAAGCGCAGCTTCCGCGACCAGCTGCTCAGCAGCCTCGCACCGCTCGTGGGGCTGGACGAGACGTCGGGCAGCCTCGAGAACCGCATGGGCGCGCTGCTGGCCCGTGCGCTCGTCGTCAACCGCGTGAGCGACGCCGACCAGCCGAGCACCAGCGCCACCCAGGCGCTGGCCGGCCTGAAGGAGGCGGGACTGCTCTCGTTCGAGGGTGACGGTCCCACCCCCGCGACCCTCGCCGTTGTCGTCGCACCGAGCCCCAGCGACAAGCTCTCGTCGGACCAGCGGGAGGCCAACCTCGCGGCGTGGGTCTCGATCGCGACGCAGCTGGACGCCGCCAGCAACGGCGCCGTGGTCGTGGGCGACGAGTCCAGCGTCGGTAACGGCGGCCTCGTGCGGGCGGTCCGCGCGGACGACGTCGTCGCGACCAAGGTCTCGACGGTGGACGACATCGCGGCCGCCATGGGCCGCATCGCCCTGGTGTACGCGCTGCGGCAGCAGATGGCCGGCGAGGCCGGCCAGTACGGCACCGGTGACAGCGCAGGAGCCCTGCTGCCACCGCTGACCGCGAGCGCCTCGTGAGCCGGGGGCCGGCACTGGTCCCCGGCCGCTGGGCCCGGGCGCTGACCACGTGCGCGGCCTCTGCCGCGGTGTCGCGGCTCGCCCTGCGGGCCACCCTGCCCCGGCCGGGTGCGCAGGCCGCGCGCTGGGACCGCACGAACCACCGCGGCGAGCGCATCAGCCTGCTCGAGGGGCCGGCGTACGTGGTCGGCACGCTCGCCGGTCTCGCGGCGGCACCCGGCCTGGGCGCCCGCACGCGCTCGGCCGCGCTGCTCGCGACCGCCGCGGCCGGTGCGCTCGGTGCGTACGACGACCTGGCCGAGCAGCAGGTGCGCAAGGGGCTGGCGGGTCACCTCGGTGCCCTCGCGAGGGGTGAGGTCACGACCGGGGCGGTCAAGGTGCTCGGTCTGGCGGCGAGCGGCGTGGCCGCTGCCGCGCTGGTCGGTAGCGGCTCCCGGTCGCGCCCGGCCCGACTGGCCGATGCTCTGGTCGGGGGGGCGGTCGTCGCGGGCAGCGCGAACCTGCTCAACCTGCTCGACCTGCGGCCGGGTCGGGCGCTCAAGGCCACCCTGGTGGCGGCGCCCTTCACGGGGGCGGCGACGGTGTCAGCCGCCGCGGGCGGTGCCGCTGCGGGCCTGCTCTACGACGACCTCGCCGAGCGCACCATGCTGGGTGACACCGGAGCCAACGCCGCTGGTGCGGCCCTGGGTGTCGCGGCGGTGGCCGGGCTGGGACGTCGTGGTCGATGGGGTCTGCTGGCCGCGCTGGTCGGTCTGACCGTGGCGAGCGAGCGGGTCAGCTTCACGCGGGTCATCGAGCGCACCCCGGTGCTGCGGGAGGTCGACGCGTGGGGACGACGTCCGCCGGGCGACGGGGGGTGACCGGGGCGTGAGCCGCCGGGTGGCGGGGGGCATCGCCGGGGCAGCAGCACTGATCGCCGTCATCACGGTCGTCTCGCGCGTCGTCGGGCTCGGCCGGTGGCTCGCGTTCTCCGGATCCGTCGGCACGACCTGCACGGGCACCGCCTACATGACGGCCAACGTACTGCCGAACGTGCTGTTCGAGGTCGTCGCGGGCGGCGCGCTGGCGGCGTCCGTGGTCCCCCTGCTGGCTGCACCGCTGGTTCGCCGCGACCGTGCGGCCGTGGACCGGACGGCGTCCGCCCTGCTGACCTGGGCCGTCGTGGTGCTGCTGCCGCTGAGCGTGCTCCTCGGGGTGCTCGCGCGTCCGCTGGTCGAGCTGTTCCCCGTGGAGCAGTCGGGGGTCTCGGGCTGCTCGTGGACGACGGACGCGGCGGCCCGGATGCTGGTCGTGTTCGCCCCGCAGGTCGTGCTCTACGGCATCGGCATCGTGCTCAGCGGCGTGCTGCAGGCGCATCGCCGGTTCGCAGCGCCGGCCGCCGCGCCGCTGCTGTCGAGCCTGGTCGTCATCGGGTCGTACCTGGTCTACCGGGCGATGGTGCAGGGAGTCGACCGCACGTCAGCGAGCGCGCCGTCGCGAGCGTCCGAGCTCGTCCTGTCGGTCGGCACCACCCTCGGCGTGGTCGCGCTGAGCCTGCCGTTGCTGGTTCCGGTCGCCCGGTCGGGCGTCCGGCTGCGTCCCACGCTGTCGTTCCCGACCGGCGTCGCGCGGCGCGCACGTGGCCTCGCGGCCGCCGGACTGGCCGGCCTGGTCGCGCAGCAGGCGATCGTGGTGCTGACCCTGCGGCTGTCGAACGCGCACGGCGGGACTGGTGCCATCACGGTGTACCAGTACGTGCAGGCGGTGTACCTGCTGCCGTACGCCGTGCTCGCGGTGCCGCTCGCCGTGGCCGCCTTCCCCCAGCTCTCGGAGCGCGCCGCTGCCGGCGACCCCGCCGGGTACGCGGTCACCCTGGCTCGGTCGACCCGTGCGGTGCTGGTGGCCGCCTCGCTCGGCGTCTGCGTCCTCGTCGCCGTCGCGCCGGCCGTCGGGTCCTTCTTCGGAGCCATCGACGCCGGCCAGGACGCGGCCGGTCGCGACGCCCTGCGTGCGCTCGCGCCCGCCCTGACCGCCTTCGCCCCCGGCCTGCTCGGCTTCTGCCTGGTGGCGCACCTCGGCCGCGCGCTGTTCGCGGTGGGCCGCGCTCGCGTCGCCGCGCTGGCGACCGTCGGCGGGTGGCTGGTGGCCGGCGTGCTGTCTGTCGTCCTCGTGGTCGGCGCTGGTGACGGGGGCGCCGACCCGCGCTCCACGTTGCACGGGCTCGGAGTCGCCAGCAGCGTGGGCATGAGCGTCGCCGGTGTGGGGCTGCTGGCCGGTTGCCGACGGGTCAGGGTGGCCGGGCAGGTGCCCGAGGGGCTGCTCGCGGGACTGCCCCGCGCGCTGGTCGCCGTCGTGGTGACTGGGACGGGTGCCACGCTGCTGGGCCGCCTGGTCACGGACGCGGTGCTGCGCGCGGCGGCTCCCGGCGGGGCGGTGGCGATCGCCCTCGTCGCCGGCGTGGCGGGAGCCTTGGTGGCCCTCGCTGTCGTCCTGGCCGGTCTGACGGTCACCGACGGCGCCGACCTCCGTGCGGTGCTGCGACGCCGGGCGACGCCGGTCGGTAGCGAGATCATGGACGTCCCCGCTGCGCCGACGGCCGAACCCGGTGGGGGAGGATCGAGCGCGTGACGTCGACACCGGAGCGCGGGCAGCTCGGCACCGGTCTGAGGGTGCTGCTGCTGCTCGGTACGAGCACCGGCGGCGTGGGCCGTCACGTGCTGGCCCTCGCGCGTTGCCTGGCCGTTGCCGGCCACCACGTCACCGTGGCCGGCCCGCAGGAGACCGAGGACGACTTCGGATTCACGTCGGTGGGGGCCACGTTCGTGCCGGTGGAGACCCGGGACCGCCCGCACCCGAGGGAGGACGCCCGAGCCGTCAAAGCCGTACGCGAGCTGGCCCTGCGGGCGGACGTCGTCCATGCCCACGGGCTGCGTGCTGGTGGTGTGGCGGTCCTCGCACTGCGACGGTCGGACGTCCCGCTGGCGGTCACGCTCCACAACGCGCTGCTGGCCAAGGGCATCCGGGGCGGACCCGTCGTGGCGGCCTACGCCGTGCTGGAACGGTTGGTGGCCCGGGGCGCGCAGGTCGTGCTCGGCGTCTCGAGCGACCTCGAGGACCGGCTGCGCCAGCTCGGGGCGACGGACGTGCGGCACGCCGTCATCCCCGCTCCCGATGCCGGCCCGGTGCGGCGCGGGGCGCAGGAGGTGCGCGCCGAGCTGGAGGCGCCGGACCAGCGGCTCGTCGTGTGCGTCGCGAGGCTCGCCGAGCAGAAGGGGCTGCCGTTGCTGCTCGACGCCGCCGCCGTGCTGAGGGAGCGTCGGGACGACGTGCTCGTGGTGGTGGCCGGGGACGGTCCGCTGCGTGACCGGCTGCAGGGCCGGATCGACGACGAGCGGCTGCCCGTGCGGCTGCTGGGCTGGCGCGACGACGTGCCCGACCTCATGGCAGCGGCGGACGTCGTCGTGTCGTCGGCGGTGTGGGAGGGCCAGCCCCTCGCCGTCCAGCAGGCTCTTCACGCCGGTGCGGCGCTGGTGGCCACGGACGTGGGCGGCACGCGCGCGGCCACGGCGGACGCCGCGGTTCTCGTGCCCTACGGCGACGCCGAGCGGCTCGCCGGCGAGGTCGGCCGGCTGCTCGACGACGACGCGGCCCGGTCGTCACTGCGCGCGGCCGCGCGTCGGCGTGCCGCCGATCTGCCGGACGCCGACGACGCCTGCCGCGCCGCCGAGGAGCTGTACCGGGACCTGGTGTCGGGTTGACGGACCACCGCGGCCGCCCAGGTCTGCGGCGTCGGGCGGCACGTCACCGTACGGCCCCCTCTGACGAGCTTCGATCAGCGGAGCGGCTGCCTCCGGTAGTAGTCCCTCCAGATCAGCCGGTGCACCGGGACCCACCGCGGGATCGAGCGCAGCCCCGGGATCAGCGGCAGGAACATGAGCGCCAGGGTGAGGAGCATCATCAGGCCCCAGACCAACGCATCGGCGTTCTCGGAGGTCGAGAACGGCTTGACCTGGTACCAGAACGTGTACAGCCACATCCACGGTTGGCCTGGGTAGTTGCCGGTCTCGTTCATCATTCCCCACTGGTCGCCGCCGAGCCGCTGGGCTCGGGCGACGTCCTCCAGGTAGGCGCCGTCGGAGAGCAGCAGCAACGACCGGGTCTGGTCGCCGCCGTAGAAGCTGCCCGAGGAGGTGAGCGCTCCCTCGAGACCGCCGCTCCTGGCCAGCGTGAGGAGCCCGTTGGCGATCACCGGTACCGGGCCGTAGCTGCCCGCCACGGCCTGGGCCGGATCGCCGCCCGGAGCCTTGCTGAGCGCGTTCGCGTAGGCGTCCGCCCAACCGGACTGCGTCGCGGGAGTCGCCGCCTGCCAGGAGGCCAGCGCATGAGCGAGCGCAGGGTCGTCGCGGACCGCGGCGAGCGGTTGCAGGACCAGAGACGCTGAGCTGACCGGCAGCCGGACACCGCCCCACTTCTGAAGCGGGACGCCGAGCAGCGACTGCCCGCTGCCGTTGCGGTTGTACGGCGGCCCGTAGGTCGCGCTCGCCGTCGTCCCGGCGAGCTCGCCCGTGGCGGTTGCGACGACGTCGCCCGGAGCCTCCTGGGCCCACCGCTGCATGGTGATCGCGGGTTCGTCGGGGGAGGAGAACACCCCGGCCAGGCCCGCCGTGAGCAACGTCATGACGACGAGTGCGGCGACGAACTCCTTGACCAGGTCGTAGGGCCGTGTCCGGAACCGGTGAGCGTCGGGCGTCAGACCCCGCTGGACCCGTTCGGGCGCCGCTTCGCTGGGAGCAGCTGCGTCGATCGGGGGTACCACACCGTGTCGTCGGACCAGAACGACGTGGACCAGGACGATCACCCCGATCGCGGACGGGAGCAGGACCACGTGCCACAGCAGCATCTGCCCTGGGTTCAAGACGTTGAACCACGCGCCGAAACCGATGGAGTTCAGGCCGTCCTTGGCCTGGGTGCTGATCCACTGCGCGTCGAAGTTCGACTGCGACAGGTACCCGGTGAACGCCGTACCGATCGAGGTGACGAACGCGACCACCCCGACCACCCACGTCAGCGTCCGCCGACCACGCCAGGCGGCCATCCAGAAGGTGCCCCAGAGGTGGATCACCATGGTCGCGAAGAACAGCTCGACACCCCACAGGTGCAGCGAGTTGACGTAGTGCCCCACTGCCGACACGTGCCACCAGGCCGCGCCGCCGACGGCGAGCAGGCCGCCCGAGACCAGGACGACCACCAACCCCGCGATCGTGAGCACGCCGAAGACGTAGATCCACGAGGTCACGTAGACCGGCTGTCGGTCGGGGAGGGCCTCTCCGGGCGGCACCAGCCGGACGATCCGCGACCTCAGCCAGGCCGTCCAGCTCGACGGGGGCCTCGCGGTCGCCGTGGCCTGACGGGGCAGGGTGCTGGTCATGACGGCCTGCCCGCGTCACCGTCGCCGACCTCGTGCCTGGCGCCCATGACGTGGTCACCGTCGCCGCGCTGACTGGGGAACGGGATGACGAGGGCGAGCACGAACACCACGATCATCACGACGATGATCAGCAGGTTGGTGATGCTGACGCTGACGACCCCCCAGGTGACGTAGCGTCCGGCGGCCGCGGCGGGAATGATCTGGGCCATCATCTGGCCCTCCGAGATGTCGTGCGGCGCCGGGTGACGCCGGCTGTCTCTCGACGATAGGTCGCGCGCGACCGGGTGAAAAGATGCCGATCGCCGCGGCTTTCGACGGTCCGCCTGCGGGGCCGGCAGCCATCGCCACCGAGGCCGGACGCGCGTTCAGGCGACGATCGACGATGCGGCCACGGCACGTTGCCCCGACGGTTGTCGCCTCACCGGGTACAGTTGAAGTCCGTGGCGCAGACGAAGCAGATTTTCGTGACCGGGGGCGTGGCCTCATCGCTCGGCAAGGGGCTCACCGCCTCGAGCCTCGGACTCCTCCTTCGCTCGCGCGGCCTACGGGTCACCATGCAGAAGCTGGACCCGTACCTCAACGTCGACCCCGGGACGATGAACCCGTTCCAGCACGGCGAGGTGTTCGTCACCGATGACGGCGCCGAGACCGACCTCGACATCGGCCACTACGAGCGCTTCCTCGACTCCGACCTGTCGGCGTCCGCCAACGTGACGACGGGCCAGATCTACAGCGAGGTGATCGCCAAGGAGCGCCGCGGCGAGTACCTCGGCGACACCGTTCAGGTGATCCCGCACATCACCAACGAGATCAAGCGGCGCATGCGCGCGCAGGCGGGCTCGGACGTCGACGTGATCATCACCGAGATCGGGGGCACGGTCGGTGACATCGAGTCCCTGCCGTTCCTCGAGGCGGCGCGCCAGGTCCGCGGTGACGTCGGCCGCGACAACGTGTTCTTCCTCCACGTGTCGCTCGTGCCGTACCTCGCGCCGTCCGGTGAGCTGAAGACCAAGCCGACGCAGCACTCCGTGGCCGCGCTGCGCCAGGTCGGCATCCAGCCCGACGCGCTCGTGATCCGCAGCGACCGTCCGGTTCCGCCCGAGATGAAGAAGAAGATCTCGATGATGTGCGACGTCGACCTCGAAGCGGTTGCCAACGCCGTCGACGCGCCGTCCATCTACGACATCCCCAAGGTGCTGCACACCGAGGGTCTCGACGCCTACGTGGTGCGCCGCCTCGGGCTGGCGTTCCGTGACGTCGACTGGACGGCCTGGGACGAGCTGCTCCGGCGTGTGCACCAGCCCGAGCACGACGTCGAGGTCGCTCTCGTCGGCAAGTACGTCGACCTGCCTGATGCCTACCTGTCGGTGACAGAAGCGTTGCGCGCCGGAGGGTTTGACCAGGACGCGCGGGTGCGCCTGCGCTGGGTCGCGTCCGACGTCTGCGCCACGCCGGAGGGCGCGGCGAAGGCCCTCGGCGGCGTCGACGCGGTGTGCGTACCCGGCGGTTTCGGCGTGCGGGGGATCGAGGGCAAGGTCGGTGCGCTGCGGTGGGCGCGCGAGCACCGCGTGCCGACGCTCGGGCTCTGCCTGGGGCTCCAGTGCATGGTGATCGAGTACGCGCGGGACGTCGCGGGTCTGGCAGGGGCGTCGTCCACCGAGTTCGACCCGCAGACAGAGCACCCTGTCATCGCGACGATGGAGGAGCAGAAGCAGTTCGTCGAGGGCGCCGGTGACCTTGGCGGCACGATGCGCCTCGGCCTGATGCCCGCCGAGCTCGTCACCGGCTCGGTCGTGGCCCAGACCTACGGCGCCACGCGCGTCGAGGAGCGGCACCGGCACCGCTACGAGGTCAACAACACGTACCTGCCTCAGCTGGAGGCGGCGGGCCTGGTGGTCTCGGGCACGCTGCCCGGGCGAGGGCTGGTGGAGTACGTCGAGCTGCCCCGCGAGGTGCACCCCTACTACGTCTCGACGCAGGCGCACCCGGAGTTCCGGTCCCGTCCGAACCGCGCGCACCCGCTGTTCGCCGGGCTGATCAAGGCGGCGGTCGACGAGCAGCGCGCCGCCCGGCTCGTCGAGGTGGAGCGTCCCGTCGACCGGCGACCCGACGCGCTGGCCGCAGGGTCGGACGGCGGTCGCTCCAGCGACGACGCGGCGGACCTGGACGTGCAGGTCGAGGCGTCGGTCGCGCGCGCATGACGGGTGCGGTGGACGCCTCTCTGCACGAGTCTCGGCACGAGCTGAGGGACGTCATCGGCACGAAGCCGGTGCTGTCGACCGAGCTGGACTTCTCCGGCCACGTCTGGGACGTCGTGACCGACCGGGTCGACCTCGGCGCCGCCGGCGTGGTCACGCGCGACTACGTCAAGCACCCGGGTGCCGTCGGCGTGCTGGCCCTCGACGACGACGAGCGCGTGCTGCTCGTGCACCAGTACCGGCACCCGGTCGGCATGACGCTCTGGGAGCTGCCTGCCGGGCTGCTCGACGTCGACGGCGAGCAGCCGGTTCACGCCGCCCAGCGCGAGCTGGCCGAAGAGGCCGACCTGCGCGCCAGCGAGTGGCACACCCTCATCGACTGGGTCCTGTCGCCCGGGGGCTCGTCCGAGGCCTTTCGCTGCTACCTGGCTCGCGGAGTGACGCCGGTACCTGACTCGGAGCGGCACACCCGTGAGGGCGAGGAGCACGAGATGCCGTCGGCCTGGTTCCCGCTCGACGACGTCCGCGACGCGGTCCTGGCTGGGCGGCTGCACAATCCGAGCCTCGTCGTCGGCGTGCTGACCGCGTGCGCCGCTCGCGACGCGGGGTGGTCCAGCCTGCGCCCGGCCGACGCTCCCTGGCCGGAGCACCCCGCCTTCCGCTGACGCGTCGAGGGGCTCCCGGTCGAGCGGTCGGAGCCCACGTGACAGGGTGGCGACCATGCGCGCCACTCTGCTGTACGGAACCCGCGACGTCCGCGTCGACGAGGTGCCCGACCCCGTGATCCAGCGTTCTGGCGACGCCGTCGTCCGGATCGTCGCCAGCTGCGTCTGCGGCTCGGACCTGTGGCCGTACCGCGGCGTGCGCCCCGTTCGTGAGCCGCGCCGGATGGGTCACGAGCTGGTCGGCGTCGTGGAGGAGGTCGGCGCCGACGTCCGCACCGTGTCGCCCGGCGACTTCGTCATCGCGCCGTTCGTGCTGAGCGACGGCACGTGCGTCAACTGCCTGGGCGGCATCTACACGTCCTGCCTGAACGGCGCGGGGTGGGGCGGTGAGGACGACGACGGCTGCCTCGTCGACGGCGGCCAGGGGGAGTACGCGCGCGTGGCCATGGCCGACGGCACGCTCGTGCGCACGCCCCAGATGCCGGACGACGACCTGGTGCCCTCGCTGCTGACGCTCTCCGACGTCATGGGCACCGGTCACCACGCGGCGGTGTCGGCCGGCGTCGGGCCCGGGCAGACGGTCGTGGTCGTCGGTGACGGGGCGGTCGGACTGTGCGCCGTGCTGGCCGCTCGTCGGCTCGGCGCCGAGCGCATCATCGCCATGTCGCGGCACGACGACCGGGCGGCGCTCGCCCGGCGCTTCGGTGCCGACGAGATCGTCGCCGAGCGCGGGGACGAGGGGGCCCAGGTGATCCGCGACCGCACGGACGGTATCGGCGCCGACGCGGTGCTGGAGTGCGTCGGTACGAAGGAGTCCATGGCGCAGGCGCTGGCGTCGACCCGCCCCGGCGGGCGGGTGGGCTACGTCGGCGTGCCGGCTGGTGGTCCGGAGCTGCCCATCGGGCAGCTGTTCTCCAGCAACATCACGGTCGGGGGAGGCGTTGCGCCCGTGCGCGCGTACCTGCCCGAGCTGCTCGGCGACGTCCTGGCGGGTCGCCTCGACCCCGGACCGGTGTTCGACGCGACGTACGCCCTCGCCGACGTCGCCGACGCCTACCGCGACATGGACGAGCGTCGCGTGGTCAAGCCGCTGTTGCGCCCCTGAGCGTTGCGCATGAGCTCCATCGAGTGGTGGATAGAGCCGCCCACATGCCACCGTTCCGTGTCAACGCAGAGGAGGGGTGGTCGGCTCAGGGGCAGTTCCTCAGGAGAAGTTCAGGCGCCGTTCGTGCGCAGTGTGTTGTCCACAGGACGGCGTGTTCGTCCCGTTGTCCACAGGCGCGCTGGTCGCTTGTCGTCGAACGTGTGTTCGACTATGGTGGTGGGCATGACGACGACTCCCGACCCGACCGGCGGCGCCAACGGCGACGCGACGGGTGATGCCACGGGTGAGG
>DASSTJ010000184.1:0-20772 GCA_035707965.1 Actinomycetales bacterium | reverse complement strand
CACCGGCTCGACCACCACGGGCACGTCCAGACCGGCCAGGCGCCTCAGCTGCTCGGTGACGACGTCGGCCTTCAGCCGGCGCTGACCGGCGACCGAGACGTGCTGCCAGTCGCACCCTCCGCAGCCGCCAGGACCGGCCACCGGGCAGCGCGCCGCCACCCGGTCGGGGCTCGCCTCGAGCACCTCCACGGCGTCGGCACGTAGGAAGCGGGAGGCGCTGTGCCCCTCCGTCACCCGGGCCCGCACCTGCTCCCCCGGCAGCGTGTGCCGGACGAAGACGACCCGTCCGTCCACCCTGGCCACGCAGTGACCGCCGTGCGCGACCGGCCCGACCTCGAGCGTGAGGAGCCGTCCTTCCCAGGACTCCTCCTCGCGCGGCTCCATCCGCTCGCTCAGGGCACACCGCCAGGGTCGCCGCCAGCACCAGGTAGGTCGCGGTGCGTCTCCGGCCCCGCCGGGTGCAGCGGCGGGTGGGCCGCCCGCGAGGAGTCCAGCTGCCACGGCACGCTGGCGACCATGACGCCCGGGGTGAAGAGCAGACGTCCCTTCAGCCGCAGGGCACTCTGGTTGTGCAGCAGCTGCTCCCACCACCGGCCGACGACGTACTCCGGGATGTAGACCATGACCACGTCGCGAGGGCTCTGACGGCGGATCGACCGGACGTAGTCGACGATCGGTCGGGTGATCTCGCGGTAGGGCGAGTCCAGCGACTTCAGCGGCACCGGGATGTCGCGGCGCTGCCACTCGCGTTGCAGCGCGGCGGTGTCGTCGGGGTCGACGTTGACGCTGATGGCCTCGAGGTACGAGGGCCGCGTGGCGCGCGCGTACGCAAGGGCACGCAACGTCGGCCGGTGCAGCTTCGACACGAGCACGAGGGCGTGAACGCGCGACGGCAGCATCACGTCGCTCGTCTCCTCGTCGGGCGCGAGCTCGGCGGCGACGGCGTCGTAGTGCCGGCGGATGCCGCGCATGATCACGAAGATCACTGCCATCGCAGCGATCGCGATCCACGCACCGTGCAGGAACTTCGTGATGAGGACGACGACCAGCACCGTGCCGGACATGGCGGCACCGACCGCGTTGATGACGCGGCTGCGCTGCATCGCGGACGCCTCCTTGCCCGTGGTCACGCGGAGCAGCCGGTTCCAGTGCCGGATCATGCCGATCTGGCTCGTCGTGAACGAGACGAACACGCCGACGATGTAGAGCTGGATGAGCCGGGTGACCTGCGCGTCGAACACGATGATGAGGAAGACCGCCATCGCCGCCAGCGTGATGATGCCGTTGCTGAACGCCAGACGGTCGCCGCGCGTGTGCAGCTGGCGCGGCAGGTACCCGTCCTTGGCGAGGATCGAGCCCAGTACCGGGAAGCCGTTGAACGAGGTGTTCGCCGCGAGCACGAGGATGACGCCGGTCGCCGCCGCCACGACGTAGAACATCAACGGCACGTTGCTGAAGACGGCGTGAGCGAGCTGGCCGATGACCGGGTCCTGGGAGTACGTGGTGCCGTCCGCGAACACGACGGATCCCCCCGGCCCCGGCACACCCCGGTGCCCGTTCAGCAGCAGCTCGGAGGAGATGTTCCCCTCGTCGACGAAGCGCAGCTTCATGATGTGGGCCAGCACGAGGATCGACATCAGCATGGTGACGGCGATGCCTCCGAGCAGCGCGAGCGTGGTCGCGGCGTTGCGGCTCTTCGGCTTCTTGAAGGCAGGGACGCCGTTGCTGATGGCCTCCACACCGGTCAGCGCAGCGCAACCCGACGAGAACGCCCGCAGCAGCAGGAAGGCGCCACCCAACGTGGCGAGACCACCCTCGAACGCCGGCTGCGTGTCGACGGTGAACCGTGCGCTCTCGACGTCCGGCAGGTCACCGAACAGGAGCCGTCCGAAGCCCCACAGCCCCATGCCGATGATCGACAGCATGAAGACGTAGGTCGGGATGGCGAACGCCGTGCCCGACTCGCGGACGCCGCGCAGGTTGACCGCCGTGAGCAGCGCGACCGCGAGGACCGCGGCCGTCGCCTCGTGGCCGCGCAGTGCCGGGATCGCGGCGGCGCCGTACTGCGCCGCCGAGGAGATGGACACGGCCACCGTCAGGACGTAGTCGACGAGCAGCGCGCTGGCGACCGTCAGCCCCGCGTACGGGCCGAGGTTCGTCGTGGCGACCTCGTAGTCGCCCCCACCGGAGGGGTAGGCGTGCACGTTCTGCCGGTACGACGCGACGACCACGAGCATGACGGCGGCGACCGCGAGCCCGATCTTCCAGCTGAAGGCGTAGGCGCCGAGGCCCGCCACCGAGAGCGTCAGGAAGATCTCGTCGGGGGCGTAGCCGACCGACGAGAGAGCGTCGCTGGCGAAGACGGGGAGAGCGATGCGCTTCGGGAGCAGCGTGTGCTCGAGACGGTCACTGCCGAGCGGACGCCCGACGAGCAGACGCTTCACGATTCTTCCGGCGACGGGCACGGTGGACCATCGTATGCCTCCTGGATCGCCGGTGTAGGTTCGAGCGGTGCACTTCGTCATCATGGGCTGCGGGCGGGTGGGCGCGACCCTCGCGCACAGCCTCGAGGAGCAGGGCCACGACGTCGCGGTGATCGACCGCGACGAGTCCGCGTTCCGCCGCCTGGGCGCCACCTTCGAGGGGCGCCGGGTGACCGGGATCGGCTTCGACCGCGACACCCAGCTTCAGGCCGGCATCGAGGACGCCTACGCCTTCGCGGCTGTCAGCAGCGGTGACAACTCCAACATCCTCGCGGCGCGAGTCGCTCGCGAGACGTTCGGCGTCGCCAACGTGGTGGCCCGCATCTACGACCCGGGACGTGCTGAGATCTACCAGCGTCTCGGCATCCCCACCGTCGCGACGGTGCGATGGACCGCGGACCGCATGCTGCGTCGCCTGCTGCCCGTCGGGGCGGCGCCGCTCTTCCGCGACCCGAGCGGCAAGGTCGTCCTGGCCGAGGTGCCGGTGCACCGCGCCTGGATCGGCCACCGCGTCGACGACGTGGCCGCGGCCGCCGGGGGCATCCGCGTCGCGTACCTCTCCCGGCTCGGCGACGGCATCGTGCCGACGTCCTCGACGGTCCTGCAGGACGGCGACCTCATGCACGTCGTCGCCGAGGAGACCGACCTCCCCCGCATCGAGGGCCTGCTCGACACGCCGCCAGCGCAGGACTGATGATCAGGACGAGGCCGCGCCCATGACCATGACCAGCACCAGGACCATGAGCAGGACCATGAGCAGGACCATGAGCAGGACGATGAGCAGGGCCATGAGCAGGGCCAGGAGACAGGCGCCGTCGACCACCCACACGACGTCGACCAGAGAGCCGACCACCCACGCGAGGACGACGAGCCCCGCGGCTGGAACGACGGGACGACGATGCGGGTCGTGATCGCAGGCGCAGGCAGCGTCGGCACCTCCATCGCACGAGAGCTCGTGATCAGCGGGCACCGCGTGCTGCTGATCGACAAGCTGCCGCGGGCGGTGCAGTCACTCAAGCTCGACGACGTCGAGTCGCTCCTGGCCGACGCCTGCGAGATCTCAGCGTTGCACGAGGCGGGGCTCGAGACCTGCGACGTCGTGGTCGCGGCGACCGGTGACGACAAGGCGAACCTCGTCGTGTCGCTGCTGGCCAAGACGGAGTTCGGGGTCCCCCGCACGGTGGCGCGGGTCAACAATCCCAAGAACGAGTGGATGTTCGACGAGGGCTGGGGCGTGGACGTCGCGGTGTCGACCCCGCGTCTCATGACGGCTCTCATCGAGGAGGCCGTCAGCGTGGGCGACCTCGTGCGCATCTTCCAGTTCCAGCAGGGACGGGCGACCATGGTCGGCATGACGCTGCCGGACGAGTCGCCCTACGCGGGCGCCCGGATCGGCGACCTCGACTTCCCGCCCGACAGCGTGCTCGTGGGCATCATCCGGGAGGACCGACCGCTGGCCCCTAGCCGCGACGGCGCCCTCGAGGCACATGACGAGCTGCTCTTCCTCACCGTGCCCGAGAGCGAGGAGGCGCTGCAGCAGATGCTCTCGCCTGGCCACTCCGGACGGCGTCCACTCAGCGACGCGTGAGGTCGTCCGAGCACATCGCGTTCTGGTCCCGACGACCGACGCTGGGCCGTGGCAGCTAGCGGTCGACGCGGGTGTCGTTGCCGGTATCGACCGCGGTGTCGCTGCCACTGTGGGCATCGGGGTCGCTGTTGGCATCGGGGTCGGGATCGGCGTCGGTGCCGCTGTCGCTCCTGATGTCGATGCTGACGTCGGCGGTCGCGTGGACCTCTGGGTCGTGGAAGTCCAACGGCGTGCGGCCCCGCAGCAGCACCGCACCCATGCCGGCCACCGCCACGAGGTACAGCGGCCAGCCGAGCGCGACCTTCGTCACGCCCAGCCACCCGACCTGACCGGCGAGGTAGAGGGGCACCATGACGACCACACGGACGGCGTAGAGCGCGGCGAGGACGAGCGTGAGCCGGTGGCAGAGCCGTCGCACGCCGTCGTGCGCCCGCCACGCGGTCGGGTCGTCGGTGGCAGCACCGACGATGAAGCCGACCAGCGGCCACCGCGTGACCAGCGAGAGCACGGTGATGGCCAGCAGCGACGCGCTGAACACGATGCCGGGCAGGAAGGCGTCCTCCGCCTTCCCGGTCTTCAGCGCGAAGAACGCCGCCACGGCGAGAGCCACGAGGCTGCTCAGCGCGTAGCGGGGGCTCTGCCGCTGCGCCAGCCGCAGCAGCAGCGCCAGGACGACGGGCACGGCGGCCACCAGCAAGGACCCCTTGAGGTCGTGCCACGCCGTCCAGGCCAGGACGAAGACCAGGGTCGGGGCCGCCGCCTCGGCCGAGCCGCGCAGTCCCCCGACGTTCTGTGCCAACCGGTGGCGGACGACCTGCTCCACCGTCGTGGCACCGTCCGGGACGTGTCCCAGGGCGGAAAGGCTCACTCCCCCGCCCCGGGGAGCAGCTCGTACCGGGGGTTGAAGACGACCGGACGACCGTCCCGCCGGGCGACGCGGCCGTGGACGCGGATGCGGCGACCGGCCTCGATGCCGGCGATGCTGCGCCGGCCCAGCCACACGACGGTGAGCGTGCCGGTGCCGTCGTAGACCTCCGCGACGAGGGCGGGCGCACCCGCCCGCGGGCGCAGCGTCGTGGCGCGGACGGTGCCGATCACCACGGCCGGCGCCCGGTCGGGCAGATCGCGCACCGAGGTACCGCCGAGGCGGCTGCACTCGCTGCGCAGGTCCTCGGCCTCGAGCTCGGCGTCCGAGCTCGTCAGCCGTCGGAGCACAGACCTCAGCCGGCCACCGTGGGACCGGTCCGTGGCGTCGGGTGTGGAGCTGGAGGGGCCGGGCACACCGGTCCTGGTGGTCGTCACGTCGGTCGTCTCGAAGCTCTCGTGGTCGGTGGCTGGGTGGCCGGCGGGATCTGCCGGTCGCCCACTCCTGAAGCGTACGCTTCCGGCGTCACCGGATCTCGGTGATCTCCGGACCCCGCTCGAAGGGGTTGAGGTCGTCGGTGGACGCCGGGGCGTCCGACGTCGCGGGCTCGCCCTCCTCGCCCGGCACGGTCTGGGTCGCACCCTCGGGCAGGCGCAGTGCGAGAAGCTCCCGCGGCCCCATCGGCTCGGCGCCACGAACGACGACGACCCGGCGGACCAGCGACTCCAGGGCCGCCGCGGCCTCGGGCTCGATCGCTGCCCGGCCGTGGAACACCGCCCGCAGCAGCCACCTCGGCCCGTCGACGCCGACGAACCGCATGGGCTGGAAACCCACCTTGCCGTCCGGCTGCTGCGCCGGGACCCGACCCAGCAGCTCGCGACCGAACGGCCCGTCGGACATGTCAGCGGTCCCGCCCTGCTGCGAGATGCCGGCCGCGATCTCGTCGCTGACCTCCGCCCAGATGCCCTCGCTACGGGGCGCGGCGAAGGCCTGCAGCTGCACTGCCGCGTCACCCAGCACGACCATCGCGGCCGTGACGAGCCCACTGCCCTCGTCGACCTGCAGCTGGATCTCCGCCCCCTGGACGAGGGGCAGCTGCAACGCTCCCAGGTCCAACCGTGGCTCGTCAGGAGCGTCGGTCACGTCGAAGGGTCCGGACGCGTCGCTCGCGGGGGACCCGGGCGAACCGTCGCCCGACCCGTCGACAGCGGCGTCGCCTGTGCGGTCGTCCATGACGTCGGGGAGCACGCCGGTGTCGTCGAGGTCACCGCTGCCGAGACCGTCGCCCGCGAGGTCCCCGGCCGCGTCCGCACCGGTCACGTCGGTCGTCACGTCGTCGGGGTCCTGCTCAGTGGCGGAGCGCGCACCCTGGTCCTTGCGACGTCTGAACAGGCTCACGGTGCCTCTCCCTCCGGGGCGTCCGCCCCGACACTCGTTCCTGGGCGCGCCTGGTACCCGGCGAACCCACCCGTCGACCCATGGCCACCGGCCCCACGGACGGACTCGGGCAGCTCGCTCACGTCGACGAAGACCGCTCGCTCGACCCGCTGCACGACGAGCTGGGCGATCCGGTCACCTCGGCGGAGCCTCACCGACTCGTGCTGGTCGGTGTTGAGCAGGATCACGTGGATCTCGCCACGGTAACCCGCGTCGATGGTGCCTGGCGCGTTCAGCGTGGTGACGCCGCACCGGGCCGCGAGGCCGGACCGCGGGTGCACGAACGCGGCGTACCCGTCCGGCAGCGCGATCGCGACGCCGGTGGGCACGCTGGCGCGGGCCCCCGGGGCCAGCTCGACGTCGACCCTGGCGGCGAGGTCGGCACCGGCGTCGCCGGGGTGGGCATAGGCCGGCAGCGGCAGTCCCGGGTCCAGGCGCAGCAGGGCCACCTCGACGACGGTGCCGGAGGCGTGGGCGCCGACGTCGTGCACGACAGAGGTGTCCGCGCGGGCGGCGTGGGCCGGCCCGGCGAGAGGCGCAGCGGCCGGTGACCGGACGGGGTCGACGGAGGTCATCGCCCGCGACCCTAACGCCTCCCGGTGGGCGGCCCCGACCTGACCCGGGGCACGACGTGTCACGCTGGTGGGGTGACGACGTCGTGGCTGTACCGCGAACGCCTGTGGCCGTCGGGCTGGGTGTGGCTGGTGGTGCTGCTCGTCGCCGCGAGCAGCGGCCTGGTGGTGGTGAAGGTGGCGGCGATCTGGGTGTCCGTCGTCATCGCGCTGGTCGTCATGGCCCTCGCCGCCTGGGGGCTGGTGCGCAGCAGCGCGCGCGTGGAGGTGACCGGGGACGAGCTCGTGGCCGGCCGGGCCCACATCCCCGTGGCGCTGCTCGGGACGGCGACGGTGCTCGGCAGCACCGACTTCGTCCGGCGGCGCGGCCCTGACGCCGACGTCCGTGCCTATCTCTGCCAGCGCAGCTGGATCACCCAGGGCGTGGAGGTCACCGTGGTCGACGACGAGGACCCGACGCCCTACTGGCTGATCTCCTCGCGGGACCCGAAAGGGCTCGCGGCGGCCCTGGACGAGGCGCGCCGCGAGCCGCCGAACGGGCCGGAGAGCGGTGGGAGCCGGAGCAGGCGTTCCGGCGAGGGTTCGGGCGAGGGCTCGGGTCAGGCGCACTCCAGGCAGACGGGCTGACCGCCGGACTCCCCGGACAGCTGGCTGCGGTGCTTCACGAGGAAGCAGCGTGAGCAGGTGAACTCGTCCGCCTGGCGCGGGAGCACCCGCACGGAGAGCTCCTCGTTGGACAGGTCGGCTCCGGGCAGCTCGTAGCCCTCGGCCTGCTCGGTCTCGTCGACGTCCACGGACGAGGACGACTTGTCGACCCGTCGGGCCTTCAGCTCCTCGATGCTGTCCTCGGACAGGTCGTCGTCGGTCTTGCGCGGCGCGTCGTAGTCGGTCGCCATCGGTGGGTTGCCCTCCGCGGGTCTGGGTGGTGCTGAACGAGGTGGGTCGTGGTGGAACAGGTGCTGCGGTCGTGCGGTACCGGTGTCGGTCACCGACACGGCCTCGTCGCCGTCCGGTGTCGTCTCTGCCGTCCTCGCAGGAGGTCGCGGCCAGTCAAACGCGGCAGGGGCCTCGTTTGTGCCCGAGCGCCGTAGATCGTCGGCGTGGATTGTGCCTCATCGGCCTGGACGGCGCGCGAGGGGGTCGTCCGGGGCGTGCACCGGCCGCGTCGGACCGGCGCCGAGCAGCCCGCTCAGCCGTCGGTGTCGGGCCTCAGCGGAGCGAGCTCGGCCTGAAGGACGGCGTGGACCTGCGGCCCCGCGGCGACGACGAGCTTCTCCCCTGCCGGCGCCGCGCCGAGCCCGGTGACGAGGGCACCCGCCTCACGAGCGACCAGCCCGGCAGCCGCGAGGTCCCACGGCTTGAGGCCGCGCTCCAGGTAGGCGTCGGCCCGGCCGGACGCGACCGAGCAGATGTCGAGCGCCGCGCAGCCGATGCGCCGGATGTCCCGGACGCGGGGCAGCAGGTGCGCGATGACGGCGGCCTGGTGCCGGCGGCGCTCCGCCTGGTAGCCGAAGCCGGTAGCCAGAAGCACCTGGCCCAACGGCGCGCCGTCCCGGACGCGGACCGGGCGCCGCTCGCGACCGTGCACCGACAGGTACGCTCCCCCGCCCCGCGCCGCCGTCCACGTCTCCCCGAGGACCGGGCTGTGCACGCAGCCGGCCAGCACCTCGTGACCACCGGGGTCGCGGGCGTCACCGGCCACGGCGGCGACGCACACGGCGTACTGCGGGATGCCGTACAGGTAGTTGACGGTGCCGTCGATCGGGTCGACCACCCACGTGACGCCGCTGGTGCCGACGACGTCGTCGCCCTCCTCCCCCACGATGCCGTCCTGCGGCCGAGCGGTCAGCAGGTGCTCGCGCAGCATGCGCTCGCACGCCGTGTCCATCGCCGTGACGACGTCCGTCGGGCTGGTCTTCGTGGCCGCGGCCGTCAGGTCGTCCGGCCGCTCGTCCCGGATGAACCGACCACCACGCTCGGCCGCCTCGACCGCGAGCGCCAGCAGATCGACGTCCGTCGCGCCACCCACGATCCCGCCCAGGCCGGTCATGCCGACACCGCCGGAGACCAGTCGGCGCCGCAGGCTGCCGGTCTGACGCCTCTCGGGTTGGGGCAGCACCCCGTGGGGCACACGACGTGGACCGGGGGCAGGTCACCGAGCACGGGCTGCGGCGGCTGCTCACCGCGCGCCTGCGCGGCCCGCTCCAGCAGGAGGTCGACCAGTCCCGACACGAACGTCGGGTGCGTGCCCACCGTCGCCGCCCGCACGAACGGGAGCCCGACCTCCTCGGCGACCTCCTGGGCCTCGGTGTCGAGGTCGTACACGACCTCCATGTGGTCGCTCACGAAACCGATGGGGACGACGGCGACGCCCGGCACCTGCTGCTCGGCGAGGGCTCTCAGGTGGTCGCCGACGTCCGGCTCCAGCCACGGCTGGTGCGGCGCTCCCGACCGCGAGCAGTAGACGAGCGACCAGGGAACTGCGGCCTCGCTGCTCACTGCCTCGGGCGCGCCGTCGGTGTGGTGAGCGTCACTGCCGTCGCGGTGAAGCGCGGTGGCGATCGTCCGAGCCAGGTCGAGGTGCTCGGTCGAGTAGGCCCGCCCGTCGGGGCCGGACCCGGCGTCCATCGACTCGGGGATCGAGTGCGTGACGAACGCCACGTGCGAGCCCGCGGGGAGGGTGGCGAGCGCGTCGCGCGTCGATCCCACCATCGGCTCCACGAACGCCGGGTGGTTGAAGTAGGGCCGGATCCGGTCGACCTGCAGGTCGACGTCGAGCCGCACGCCCTCGTCGGCGAGCGTCAGCAGCGCGGCTCCGAGGTCCTCCCGGTACTGCCGGCAGCTGGAGTACGAGCAGTACGCGCTCGTCATGATCGCGACCACCCTGCGACCGCCCTCGGCGTGCACCTGCCGCAAGACGTCCACCAGGTACGGCTGCCAGTTGCGGTTGCCCCAGACGACGCGGACGTCGAGACCACGCCGGTCGAGCTCGTCGCGCAAGGACGCCAGCAGCGCCCGGTTCTGGTCGTTGATCGGGCTGCGACCACCGAAGTGGTGGTAGTGCTCGGCGACCTCCGCCAGCCGCTCGTCCGGGACGCCGCGCCCGGCCGTGACGGCACGCAGGAACGGCATGACGTCGTCGGGACCCTCGGGACCACCGAACGAGAGCAGCAGCACCGTGTCGTAGGGCGCCAGCGCGGACGGCGAGTCAGGGGTCGTGGTCACCTGCCCAGTCTCCCAAACGCGCCGCACCGCGCGCGGGGCGCCCTCAGCTGTCGTCGCCGACGCCCCTGCGGCCCCGTCGGCGCGCCCCGATGTGCCGGGGCGCGCCGCGCGCCTGCTGGGAGTTGGGCCCGGTGGATGGCACAGTCGGTATCGCCCACGATCCAAGGAGCTCCCCATGCACGACCTGCGGCTCGTCGGCGTCCACGAGGACGGCGAGCACCTGCTGCTCAGCGACGCTGAGGGCGGGCGCTTCCTGCTGGCGGTCGACGACGCGCTGCGCGCAGCGGTGCGGCGCGACCGTCCCCACCTCGGCCAGCTGCAGATCGAGATCGAGGGCGGCCTGCGTCCCCGCGACGTGCAGGCACGCATCCGCGCCGGAGCCACGGCGGAGGAGGTCGCCGCGCTTGCGGGGTGGCCGGTCGAGAAGGTGCGCCGTTACGAGGGACCCGTCCTGGCCGAGCGGGAGCACGTGGCGGGGCTCGCCCGCGACGTGCGCCTCCGTCGCCGCGGCGGCGCGGTGACCCTCGGTGCCGAGGTGGCGCGCCGCCTCACGGCACGAGGGGTCGACCTCGACCAGGTGCGCTGGGACAGCTGGCGGGTGGACGGCGACCCGTGGACGGTCGTCGTCACGTTCCCCGCCGGAGGGCGGGAGAGGGCGGCCCGCTGGCACTTCGACCTCTCGGGCCGTTCCGTCACCCCCGGCGACGACGAGGCTCGCTGGCTCAGCGAGGACCAGCCCGAGGGCGAGGGCCCACTGGCCGGTGCCCGGCTCACCGCCGTTCCCCTGTCTCCTGGCGGCGCGAGCACCGTGTACGACGTGGAGGTCGACGGGGGGATCGGCGTGTCGTCGAGCACCACGCGGGACACCGCCCGGACCGGTTCCGGCGAGGCGCTCGACCTCGTCGGTGCGATGCGGGCGCGACGGGCCGCTGGCCGAGGCCGCCGTCGGGACGGCCACGGCGCCTCGGACGCCCGGCCCGACACCGCCACCGAGCTGCCCACGACGGGCACGCACCCCGCGGGACGCCGTCGGCCGCGTCCTGGCCGCCCCGAGCCCCTGGACCTCGACCCCACGCTGCTGGACGATCCCCCGGCCGCGCACCCGTCGCTCGGAATCGCCCCGGACCACGACAGCGACCGACCGGCGGCCGAGGTCACGGCGCTGCCGCACGCACCCCGGACGGCTGACCCGCTGGCATCCAACCCGCTGGCATCCAACCCGCTGACGCCGTCGACGCCTCGACTGGCGGGGCACTGGCCGCTGGCGGAGGAGATGCGGAGCAGCCCGGCTCCCGCGCTGCTCCCCGCCACGCGCCCGCACGTCGTGGCGGACGAGTCGGCTCAGGGCGCTTCGTCCAGCACGGAGTCCAGCAGAGAATCCAGGACGGCGGCGGACGACGGCCGGCGTCCGGACAACGACGGCGCCGGCCGGCACCGGCACCCGGGGCGTCGGGAGGTGTCGAAGCGTGAGGAGCGCGAGGCCGAGCAGACGCCCGGCGCCGCCGGCACCGGCCGGCCGGGACGGAGCAGCTCTGAGATCGCCTCCTCGGCCGCCCCCTCAGGGGCGTCCACGGCGTCGGGCACCTCGTCCGCAACCTCGTCCGAACCCCAGGCTGCGCGGACGCCGTCGCGGCGGACGAAGCGGTCGAGCGTGCCGAGCTGGGACGACATCATGTTCGGCACGAAGCAGGACTGAGCCTCCGGATCGGCCCAGACGCACTGCCGGCGGGCTACCCCGCGGCGCAGCAGGAGGCGCAGGTGCCCGAGAGGGCCACGTGGGACGGGTCGAGCACGAAGCCGTAGTCGTCGACGACCTGCTGCGCCACCTCGTCCAGCAGGGTGCCGGGCAGGTCGATGACGCGGTCGCAGCGCACGCAGTGGGCGTGCAGGTGCTCGTGCGGCGCCGCCAGGTGGTAGGCGGTCGTGCCGTGACCGAGGTGCACGTGCTGGACGACGCCGAGCGACGACAGCACCTCGAGCGCACGGTAGACCGAGGCGCGGTGCACCGACGGGTCCAGCGCCGCGACCGCCACCACGACCTGGTCGGGCGTCAGGTGCGAGGACCCCCGGTTGCCGGCGAGGGCGGCGATGACCGCCCGCCGAGGGCCGGTCATGCGGTCACCGCGCGAGCGCAGGAGGGTCGCGGCCTGCTCGACGACCGCGTCGACCTGCGGCTCGGTCACGAGGGCACCCGTTCGTCGACGCGCGTCCCCGTCGCGGCAGCGGGCAGGGGGCACAGGTCCAGGTCGAGCGGCAGGACGTCCGGCGACAGGGCGACGGCGCGGGCGGACGCGCGCGTCATGCGGCGCAGGTGGTGTCGCCGGCAGAGCACCTCGTAGCCCACCTCGGCGCCGGCGCTCACGTCACCGACGACCACCTGGGCACCTTCCACGACCATGACGCCGTCGATCGTGCGGGCGTTGTGCGTGGCCCGGGCCCCGCACCAGCAGAGCGCCTCCACCTGCAGCACCTGCACCCGGTCGGCGAGCTCGATGAGCCGCTGGGACCCGGGGAACAGCCGGGTACGGAAGTCGGCGGTGATGCCGAACGCGAACACGTCGACGTCCATCTCGTCGACGAGACGAGCGAGCTGGTCGACCTGGTCCGTGGAGTAGAACTGCGCCTCGTCGCAGATGAGGTAGTCGACCCTCTCGCCGCCCATGCGTCGTTCGACGACGACGTCCCAGAAGTCGAGGTCGTCGGCCACCTCGACGGCGTCACCCGCGAGCCCGAGCCGGCTGGAGAGCATCGCCTGGCCGGCCCGGTCGTGCTTGGAGAAGAGCAATCCGGCGCGACCGGCAGCACGGTGGTTGTGGTCCATCTGCAGGGCCAGCGTCGACTTGCCGCAGTCCATCGTGCCGGAGAAGAAGACGAGCTCAGCCACCCTGTGATCCTCGCACGGACAGCAGGGGGACCAACGACTCCTCGGCGGTGAGCGAGCCGTGCAGGCCCACCAGTCGTAGCAGCTCCGGCCGCTGCGTCGCCGTGTCGACGACTGCCGTGCCCAGCTGACAGGGCACGACGAGGTCGCCGATCCGCGGGCGCACGTGGTCGGCGACCGGACCGAACAGCCCGGCCCGAACGGCCTCGTCGCGCGTCATCACGGTCGCCAGGCCGTGCAGACGTGCCTGCCAGCGCTCCACGACGTCGGCTGCCTGGCCGGGCTCGCAGTAGACCTGGGGACAGCGCGCCTCTCCTCCGAGATGGCGCACCCCTTGGGCGAGCTCGGGCTCGCGGGCCACGTCGATGCGCTGGCCGAACGGGACGTCCACCATGCCGTGGTCCGCCGTGACGTGCAGCGAGGCGTCACGCGGCAGCTCCGCCACCAGCCTGCGCACCCCCGCGTCCACCTTGGCCAGCTCCTCACCCCACTCCCAGGAGCCGGAGCCGCTGATGTGACCCACCTTGTCGACGTCCCCCCAGTACAGGTACACGAGCGCGCGCGGCGACGACCTCAGGGCGGCGAGAGCCGCGTCGACCCGCTCGTCCAGCGTCTTGGCGGCCACGAAGCGACCACCCCGCAGGGCTGCCTCGGTGAGCCCCGAGCCGTCGAAGTAGGCGGGGCCGATCCGGACGACGTCCACGCCGTCCGCCGCGACGTGCTGGAAGACCGTCGGCGCGGGCTGCCACTGGCGCGGATCGACCGGTGTCTCCCAGGAGAGCTCGTTGAGCAGCTGGTCGAGCTCGGGTACCAGCACCTCGTACCCGACGAGGCCGTGCGTGCCGGGCGGCCGCCCGGTCCCGAGACTCCCCATGCTCGTGGCCGTGGTGGTGGGGAAGCCGGCCGTGATCGTGCGCACCTCGTCCAGGCGGCCCCGCAGGTACGGGGCGTGGCCGGACCGTTCCCGCAGCAGGGTGTCGCCGAGGCCGTCCACGAGCATGACGCAGCAGCGAGGAGACGGGTCGAGCGGGAGCGCCTGCGGATAGACGTCGTCCGGCAGCGCGACGTCGAGGGCACGAGCGACGGCCGGCATCAGGTCGCTCAGCGTGCCCGCACCGTAGGGCGGTGCGACCCCTCCGACGCTCGGGCTCACCGGCGGCGTCCTGCTCCTGCCGTCGCGGACGAGAGCGCGCGGGCGAAGGCGAGCGCCTGCCGGACCGCCGCGTCGCCGTCGGCGTCCGCCGACACGCGCAGACCGATGTCGTCGGCGCTCAGCGTGCCGGTGTAGCCGTGGTCGCCCTCACAGTCCGGGTCGCCGCAGCTGGCCGGCTCCAGGTCGACGCGGCTCACGCCGCCCCAGCCGATCGTCAGCGTCAGGTCGGGCGAGCCGCTGCCCCGACGGTAGGCCTGGGGCTGCGGTACGACGTGGTTGAGCACGACCGACCGCACCGACGTCAGGGGCACCGACTCGGTGGCGGCGGTGGCGTACGGCTGCTCGGGACCGGCCGGCTCGTCGGGGCCGTGGTCGTCAGCGTGGGCCACCACCAGCCGGCTCTCCGTCAGCACCAGGGCGGTGATGTGCCGGCGGACGGCGTCGGCGTCGAAGGTCGTCTCCGCGTGCACGAGGTGCGACACGACCGGCTCACCGCCGACGGCGACGTCCAGGACGTCCGTGACGAGGTCGGGGAAGTAGCCGGCGTGCTGCAGGTCCGCGCGCAGGTCGGCAGGCAGGTCGTGGTGCGTCACGTGCGGCATCCGGCCATCCTCTCAGGTCGCGCCCGGGACAGGCAGCGTGGTCACCCACGCGGACGGTCGCGCTGGTCAGATCACCCAGCCGGATCACCCAGTCAGATCACCCAGCCGGATCACCCAGCCAGATCACCCGGGCAGTCGTCGCCGGTCGCTGTCCGCGCGCACCACAGGTCGGGCGAGCATGATGCCGGCGCTGAGCACCGCGGCGCCACGTGCCGCCACGACCACCGGGTTGAGCTCGAGCTCGGCCACCTCGGGGAGCTCGTCGGCCAGGACGGATACCCGCGACAGCACGTCCTCGAGCGCGTCGGTGTCGACCGGCTGCGTGCCACGGTGGCCGAACAGGAGCGGGGCAGCACGGATGGACCGCACGAGGTCGGCGACGTCCCCCTCGCGCAGCGGCGGGATGCGGCGCGCCACGTCGCCCAGCAGCTCGGTGGGCGGACCGCCGACGCCGAACTCCACCACCGGCCCGAACAACGGGTCTTCGGTGGACCGGACGACGCACGCCACCCCGACCGGTGCCATCGCCTGCACCACGAGCTGGGCCCCTCCACCAGCGCCGCCCAGTCGCGACCGCATGTCGGTCAGGTCGTCGAGCAGCTCGGCGTCACCGGCGATGTCGAGCCGGACGCCGCCGAGGTCCGCCCGGTGGCGCAGGTGCTCTGCCGTCGCCTTGAGGGCCACCGGGTAGCCCAGCCGGTGCGCCGCCTCGAGCGCGCTGTCCGGGTCGTCCACCGCGTAGGCGGGCCACAGGGTGATGCCGTAGGCCGCGAGCAGCTCGGCTGCGTCGTCGTCCCCCAACCACACGCCGTCCGGGTCGACCGGGACGAGCCGCTCCACCAGGTGATGGGCGCGCTCGTGGTTGATGCCGGTCGGCGTGACCCGGGCACCTCGGTCCCGGCGGCGCCACTGCGCGTACCTGGTGGCGGCGGCGAGCGCGCGCACCGAGTCCTCCGGCGTCGGGTAGGCGGGCACACTGCGGTCGTCAGCCACGTCGGCAGCCCGCTCGCCGTGCTCTCCGTCGACATGCTCACGACCGTCGTCCTGCTCAGGACCGTCGTCGCGCGCCTCAGCCGGGGTCGGCGACAGGGCGTTCGTGACGCCCCTCATGCCCAAGAAGGTCGCCACGCAGGTCTTGTCGCTGCTGGATGCCACCTCGGTGAGTGCACGCACGACCGCCTCGTCCAACGTGACCAGGGGCGGGATGAAGCACACGACGACGCTGTCGACGTCCTCGTCACCGAACGCTGCGGTCAACGCCCGCCGGAACTCCTCCGCGGTCGCCTCCGACGCCACGTTCACCGGTCCGTGCTGCACGTCCAGCCCCCAGCTCTGGCACGCCTCCGCCGCCAGCGAACCGAGGGCGGTCGAGTTCGTGACGACGGCGACCCGAGGACCGGCCGGCAGCGGCTGGTGCACCACGAGCTGCGCCACGTCGAACATCTGGTGGACGTTCTCGACGCGGATCACGCCCGCCTGCTGCAGCATCTCGTCGAGGGCTTCGCGGGGCATGCGCGTCGGCCGCACCGTGTGCCCGGGAGGCACGCCGAACGTCGACAGCCCGGACTTGACGACGATGACCGGCTTGACGCGCGACAGTCGGCGCGCGATGCGAGAGAACTTGCGGGGGTTGCCCATGCTCTCGAGGTAGAGGCCGACCGCATCCGTGGCCGGGTCGTCGATCCAGTACTGCATCGCGTCGTTGCCGGACACGTCCGCGCGGTTCCCGGACGACACGAACGTGGACACGCCCAGGCCGCGGCGTGCCGACGACGCGAGCACCGCGATACCCAGAGCACCGGACTGGCTGAACAGGCCCAGTCGTCCCGGCGGCGGCAGCTGCGGCGCGAGGGAGGCGTTGAGCCGCACCTGGGGATCGTTGTTCACCATGCCGAAGGAGTTCGGTCCGACCACCCGCATGCCGTGCGCTCGCGCGAGACGCACGAGCGTCTCCTGCCGAGCCCGTCCCGCGTCGCCGGTCTCGGCGAACCCGCTGCTCACGACCACGAGGCCACGCACGCCGGCGCGGGCGCAGTCGCGCACGACCTCGTTGACGGCGTCGGCGGGCACGGCCACGACGGCGAGGTCGATCGGAGGCGGCACCTCGTCGACACGCGAGTAGCTCGGCACCCCCAGGACCTCAGCGGCTTCGGGGTTGACGACGTAGAGCTGTCCGGTGAACCGCCCGGCCACCACGTTCTCGAGCAGCCGGTGGCCGATCGAGTCGGGGTCGCGGCTCGCGCCGACCACCACCACGGACCTCGGCGTCAGCAGCGTCTGCATGCTGCGCGACTCGGAGCGGTGCTCGCGCGACTCCCGCACCTCGTCGGAGTGCTCGGTCGGCGAGATGTCGAAGGACAGCGCGATGACGCCGTCCTCGTAGTGGTGGCTGACCTCGTAACCCGCCTCGGTGAAGACGCCCATCATCTTGCGGTTCTGCGGCAGGACCTCCGCCACGAACTTGGTGATGCCGCGTTCGCGAGCCGCCGCGAGGAGGTGCTCGAGCAGGACAGTGCCGATGCCACGACCTTGGTGCGCGTCTGAGATGTTGAAGGCGACCTCGGCGCGTCCGTCCTCGATGCGGTCGTACCGCGCGATGCCGACGATGGCGTCGCCGAGGGTGGCGACGAGACCGACCCGGTCCACGTAGTCGACCTGCGTGAACCTGGCGACCTCGCGGTCCGACAGCCGGGGCAGCGGCGCGAAGAACCTCAGGTAGATGGACTCGGCGGACTGGCCGGCGTGGAACACGTGGACGGCCTCGGCGTCCTCGGGCCGGATCGGTCGGACGTGGACCACTCCGCCGTCCCGCAGGACGACGTCCGCCTCCCAGTGCGCGGGGTAGGCGGTCTGCGCGTCGGCCACGGTCCCGACCCTACTGCCGTGGGTTCAGTCCACGTCCGCTGACTCGGGGCCCGCTGGTCCGGGCCGATCCAGGTCCGCTCAGTCGAGGCAGCCGAGGCCGATCTTCGCCACGCCGACCACGGTTCCACCGGTGGCGACGTACGAGCTGGCGAAGCTCTCGGCGTCCTTCTTGCTGCCGAAGTACAGCACCGCACCGACCCAGTAGTCGTGGATGTCGAGGTGAAGCGCCTCCATGGCGCCCCGGTCGCAGGCGAGGTCGCCGATGACGGCCCCGTAGCCCACGTCGCCTGCCTGGCTGCGAGCCGCGTCCAGCGCGGGATCGCTGCTGCTGTGGGCGAGCGCGAGGTAGACGGCCCAGGCCGAGTCGCCGTCCTGGGGCTCACCGAGGGCCCGGGGCCACGAGTTCGCCGTGGGCTTGGGCGTCGCTGACGGTGAGGCGGTCGTCGTCGGGGTCGAGGCGGAGGTCGGCGTCGACGGGGTGACGGACGGCGACGTCGTCATCGACGGCGTCGGGCTGGGCGAGGCGGAGGTGGACGCGTCGTCACCGCGGGAGCATCCGGACACCAGCGAGACCACCAGCAGCGAGGACGCCCCCACCACCGTTGCCCGCCTGGTCGAGGTTCGCCAGAACGACGACCGGCTCTGCCGCATGACCCCCGCCTCCCTGCGCCGATTCCATCGGCGGCGCACTCGTGCGACGACGGTAACAAAGGTGACGCACCGTCGTCGCCCCGACGCGCGGCGTGACATCGGGGATCGCTCGGGCTTCGCGTTGACCGCATCGCGGCCCAGTGCCAGGGTCGCTGCATGAGCGAGCCGACCGACGACCTCCCACTCGCCGACGCGTTCGCGCCGTCCGGCGACCGGTCCCAGCCGCACTACGACCTCGAGGCGCACACCGCCTTCCGGTACGCGCGGGACTTGCTGCTGCAGCTGCGTGGCGAGCCCGAGCAGGCCATCGCGGAGTACCGCCCACCCGCCCTGACGCAGTTCAACTGGGGCCTCGACTGGTTCGACGTCGTCGCCGCCGACCCCGGAACCGCCGAGCGGCCAGCCCTCTGGGTCGTGGACGAGGACGGCAGCGAGACGACGGTGTCCTACGCCGAGATGTCGCTGCGCTCCAGCCAGCTGGCCGCCTGGATGCGCGCCGAGGGCGTGGACCGGGGTGACCGGCTGCTGCTCATGCTCGGCAACCAGGTCGAGCTCTGGGAGACGCTGCTGGCCTGCTGCAAGCTCGGCGTCGTCGTCATCCCCGCCACGACCCTGCTCTCGACGGCCGATATCCGCGATCGTGTCGAGCGCGGCCACGTGAGGCACGTGGTCGCGCGCAGCGAGGACACCGACCGGTTCGAGGGCGTCGGCGGTGGCTGGACGCGGATCGCGGTCGGGGACGACGTCGAGGGCTGGCTCTCGTACCGGACGTTCGCCGAGTTCCTCGGCACCTTCGAGCCGGAGGTGGGGACCCGCCCCGACGAGACGCTCCTGCTGTACTTCACCTCGGGGACGACCGCCAAGCCCAAGCTGGTCGAGCACACCCACACCTCGTATCCCGTCGGACACCTGTCGACCATGTACTGGATCGGCCTGCGGCCCGGCGACGTGCACCTCAACATCAGCTCCCCCGGCTGGGCGAAGCACGCCTGGAGCAACCTCTTCGCGCCGTGGAACGCCGAGGCGACGGTGCTCATCGTGAACCAGTCCCGCTTCGCCGCCGAGCCGCTGCTGCGGACCATGGAGCGCACCGGCGTCACCACGTTCTGCGCTCCCCCCACGGTGTGGCGCATGCTCGTGCAGCAGGACCTGCCGGCCTGGCGGGAGCGACTGTCCCTGCGCGACGTCGTGGGGGCCGGCGAACCGCTCAACCCGGAGGTCATCGAGCAGGTGCGGTCGGCCTGGGGCCTGACGATCCGTGACGGCTATGGCCAGACCGAGACGACGGCGCAGATCGGCAACCCCCCGGGTGCGCCGCTGAAGCCGGGCTCGATGGGTCGACCGCTGCCCGGCTACGACGTCGTGCTGCTCGACCCGGTGACCGGTGAGGAGGGCGACGAGGGCGAGATCTGCCTGCGGCTGGATGGTCCGCTGGGTCGGCCGGTCGGCCTCATGGTGGGCTACGCCGGCGACCACGACCTGAACGACAACGCCATGCGGTCGGGCGCCTACCACACGGGCGATGTCGCCAGCCGGGACGAGGACGGCTACATCACGTATGTCGGACGCGCGGACGACGTGTTCAAGGCGTCCGACTACCGCATCAGCCCGTTCGAGCTCGAGAGCGTGCTGATCGAGCACCCCGCCGTCGCTGAGGCCGCCGTCGTACCCTCCCCCGACCCGCTGCGGCTGTCGGTCCCCAAGGCGTACGTGGCGCTGGCGGCCGGCCACGAGCCGACCCTGGAGACGGCGGAGTCGATCCTTCGCTACGCGCGCGAGCACCTGGCGCCCTACAAGCGCATCCGCCGCATCGAGTTCGCCGAGCTGCCCAAGACGATCAGCGGCAAGATCCGGCGCGTCGAGCTGAGAGGTCGCGAGGTCGACGCTCACGGCGACGGTTCGGACACCACGATTCGCGTGACGTCGCAAGAGTTCTGGGAGGACGACGTCCCCGGCCTCCGCGGCTGATGAGCACCGAGGTCACCACAGGCTGAGGCGCTACTGCTTCTCGAAGGTGACGAGCACCCCATCGACGCCACCGGGCCCGACGCGCCCCTTCACCTCGACAGCGGTGATCGCCTTGAGCGTCCATCCCTTCGAGCCGTGCTCGTTGAGAACCTTCTCGAGCTTGCCGCCGGACATCTTGCCCCCGATGAGGCCCTCACGAAGCTCGACCACCTTGTACTGAGGCACAGCCCTCTCCCCTCGATGCCTGGCGACGCACGGCAGCGTCGTCTGGCTCCGGAGACTAGCCATACTCGACAGCCCAAGCGTGTGGCTCATGCGGCTTCACGTCGGGCGCGGGCCCGTCGTCGTTGTTGCCAGCGTTGGATGAGCTCGTCGAGGCAGCGGTCGGTCAGGGGTGGGGGCTGGTGCGGGTCGTGGCTGCGCCTGCCTGCCGCTCGTCGATCGCGTGTCTGGGTGGCGGTGGTGGCGGTCCAGCTGGTGGG